>CAZBZX010000561.1:0-2513 GCA_964496465.1 uncultured Bacteroidales bacterium | reverse complement strand
TAAACTTGTACAATGGTTTGGATTAAGTTTGAGCTTTGGAACTCAGTAATTATTTATTTGTTAAGGAATAATAAAGAATAACCCACCCCAGCCCTCCCTATTTTAGAGTCATTTCCTATTTTATGGCACAAAATCATTAAGTTTGTTATACACACACATATTAGTGAATATTTTATATGAAAATATCTGTTGAAGATTGTAAAAATGCCCTTATCTAGGAAATGACTTATTTTAGGGTGGGAGAAGAATTTGAAATTTTGTAAATTATAAGTCCCCCTATTCATAGGGGGATTTAGGGGGTGAAAATTTACTTATATTCTTCTAAATACTGCAAAACCTGGTTAAAAACATTCTCTGCAGTATACCCCAATTTTTCATCAAGTACTTTTGCAGGTGCTGAATATCCAAAACTACTTAAACCAATCGATTTTCCTTTTGGACCAACAAGCCCTTGCAAAGTTACTGGTAAACCTGCAGTTAGTCCAAGAATTGGAATATTATCAGGAATAATATTTTTTTGGTATTCTAATGGTTGATTTTTAAATAGTCCTTCTGAAATAGCAGAAACTATCCTAATTTTTAGATTTTTTTCTTTTTCAAGTTTTTCTGAACCTGCAATTAGTGTTGATACTTCACTACCACTAGCTACCAAAATAATATCGGGAGTTCCATTGCAATCTTTAACAATGTATGCTCCTTTTTGCGCTTCGAGTGCATCTGTATATCTATTTGACCCAGGTTCTGAAGGAATATCCTGAATATTTTGTCTTGATAAAATTAAAGCGGTTGGAGTATTTGTATTTTCAATGGCCATTTTCCAGGCAACAGTGGTTTCAGCTGCATCAGCTGGACGTAAGACAAGTACGCTGTTTTCACCTGAATGGTTTTTTAAATGTTCCATTAAGCGTAATTGTGCTTCATGTTCAACAGGTTGATGTGTCGGACCATCTTCTCCAACTCTGAATGCATCGTGAGTCCATACATATTTAACTGGTAATTCCATTAATGCTGCTAAACGAACAGCTGGTTTCATATAGTCTGAAAATACAAAGAATGTCCCGCAAACCGGAATAACACCTCCATGAAGTGCCATGCCATTAACAATTGCTGCCATGGTTAATTCTGCAACACCAGGTTGTAAGAATTGTCCTGTAAAATCATTTTTGGTAAATTGTTTTGTTTTTTTCAAAAAGCCATCTGTTTTATCACTATTTGATAAGTCAGCTGAAGCAACTATCATGTTTTCAATTTTTTCAGCAAAATTTCCTAAAACTGCTCCAGACGCAGCCCTTGATGCAATATTCTCTTTTTGAACTATTTGTGAGAAATCAATTTCAGGAATTACCCCATTTATAAACTGATTTATTTTTTTTGCTTGTTCAGGATTTGTTTTTTCCCAATTAATTTGTACTTTCTTTTTTTCAGAAGCTATTTTAATTTTTTCTTCTTTTACTTTTTTATAATGTTCTTCAACTTCAGGGAATATAGAAAAAGGATTAGAAGTATTCCCTCCTAAATTTTCAATGGTTTTTTCAAATGAAGCACCTGCTGCACCAATTGGTTGACCGTGTGTAGATGTTTGGCTTTCAAAACTTGAGCCATCTTCTTTAACACATCCTTTACCCATTATTGTCTTACCAATAATGATGGTTGGTTTTGTTGTTTCTGAATTTGCTCTTTTAAGAGCTTTACGAATTTCTCCTGCATTGTTTCCGTTAATGGTCATTACATTCCATCCCCAGGCTTCATATTTTTTGGCAACATCTTCGCATGTAACAGCCTCAGTCTTAGTGGATAACTGAATATCATTTGAATCATAAAACATGATTAAATTACTTAAACCTAAAAAACCTGCAATTCTGCCTGATCCTTGCGATATTTCTTCCTGCACACCGCCATCGGAAATGAACGTATATGTTTTATGAGCTGTCCATTCTCCAAACCGGGCTGCTAAAAATCTTTCAGCAATAGCAGCACCTACTGCCATAGTGTGTCCTTGACCTAAAGGTCCAGATGTATTTTCAATACCTTTTTTTATATCAACTTCAGGGTGTCCCGGGGTTGGGCTTCCCCATTGTCGGAAATTAGCAACATCTTCTAAAGAAATATTTCCGGTTAAGCAAAGTATTGAATAAAGCATTGGCGACATATGTCCCGGGTCAAGGAAAAACCTGTCACGAAATGCCCATTCCATATCTGATGGGTCATAATTTAAAAATTCAGAATATAAAATATTAATAAAATCTGCACCACCCATTGCACCTCCAGGGTGTCCTGATTTCGCTTTTTCAACCATTGCAGCTGAAAGAATTCTTATATTGTCTGCGGCTTTTAATTCAATACTTTTCACAACAATATCTCTTATAATAATCCAAGTTAAAATGGCAGTCCCGGCTATTGATATAATCCGATAAATCAGTGATTTTACTAATGACCTTAACCGAGATTCCTTAACATCTAGTGTTTTATGTTTGTTTATTATATTTTCAAAATTATTTACTTATATTTATTTA
>CAZBZX010000560.1:2031-2521 GCA_964496465.1 uncultured Bacteroidales bacterium | reverse complement strand
CCTGTCTTGGACCAATGAGTATTATAGCCTTGCCTTTACCGATTTTGCCAGCAATAGTTTTTCCAATAGTTCTTGTATACATAATATATTTTTATTCGAAAATAATATATTTTTGTGAATTAAATCACCATAAGTTATTTTTTTTAGTGATTATAATCACTATAAACAATGCTATTAATTAAAAATGGATTCGAACCTTACAAATTTATAAAAGAATAATATAGAGCATATTAATGTTACGCTAAAAATAAAAAAGAAAAGGTTAAACTTACTAACTAATTAATTTTCATAGAGATAGAAGGAGGTCGGTGGCGGATTATTCGCTTTGCTCATGAAAAAAGTTCGAACCGCCGTACCTGGTTTTGCAGACCAATGCCTAGCCGCCAGCTGGCGGACAACCGGCAAAAACAAAAAAAGGTGCCATAAGACACCTTTCAATTTTGAGGTCGGTGGCGGATTACTTCGTGATCCGGTTTTGGGTGACCTTCGA
>CAZBZX010000560.1:0-1931 GCA_964496465.1 uncultured Bacteroidales bacterium | reverse complement strand
TAAAAATCCCAGGACTTCGTCCTATAGTCTTTTTTCTTTTCTCTCTTTTGCAAGCTTGCTTGCAACGGAAAATATATCATACGGATTACTTCGTGATCCGGTTTTGGGTGACCTTCGATAAAAATCCCAGGACTTCGTCCTATAGTCTTTTTTCTTTTCTCTCTTTTGCAAGCAAGCTTGCAAAAGAGAGAAAAGAAAAAATCCCTAAACACAATGTGTTGGGATTTTTATCGAGGTCGGTGGCGGATTCGAACCGCCGTACCTGGTTTTGCAGACCAATACCTAGCCACTCGGCCAACCGACCATTAAAGGATTGCAAATTTATAAAAATCTTTTGAGTTATAATAAAATCCTTAATTTAAAATGAAATCTAAAACCTGGATTCCTGCTTTCGCAAGAAAGTAATTAATTCTTTACCAATTGTCCGTTCGGAATGGAGATGCTGGTAACCCTTCCGAATTATATAAATTAGCCTTATCCGGATTATCAGCCCATGCATATCTCACAGCTACAGGCTTTGCTACTCTATCGTTCCACACAATTACTTTATCTCCTTCAATTTTAGCCTTTGCCCAAATAAACTGTTTATCCTTGCCTGATATTGCAAATTCCTGAAGATTTCCATCGTCTTTCACTATTAATCCACTACCAATATTCGTAAACGAAAGAATTATTTTATTTCCCTTTATTTCCATTGTTTTATAAATCGGTCCAGAATAAACCAAATCATCGTTATAAGCAACTTTTTGTGCAGCAAGTACAAGTCGATGCCCTACATCTTTTTTGTTTAACGGATGAATATCGTTCCATTCTCCAATATCTATTGCCACTGCCATGCCTGTATTAGGTAATGAAAGTGCCTGAAGCTGAGATTCCCTGAACAACGCCCAATTACTTTCAGTTGGTTTATCTTTTGCTTCCATATAATTTGGTAATTGAACAAATAGAAAAGGGAAATCACCCTGATTCCACTTTTCCCTCCAACAATTTATTAAAACCGGAAATAATTCCCTATGCTCAATTGGTCTTTCGGCATTTGATTCTCCCTGATACCATAAAACTCCTTTTATTGAATAATTTGTTAAAGGGGCAATCATGCCATTATAAAGTCCGGTTGGTTTAAATCTTATAAAAGTTTGACCTTGCAATGGTTCCATTTTAACTCCTAACTTATAATGCCATTCACCCTTTAAGTCTATTTTTTCACCTTCAATAATAAGCTCATATGGTTTATCCAATACAAATCCACCTTTTCCGGCATTACTGATAAGCCTTACTACAATTGTATTTTTTCCTTCCTTAAGAATATTTTCAGGAATCTTGTATCTTCTAGGTGGATATTGGTATCCTACAGAGCCAACATAAATCCCATTCACAAATGTTGAATCGGCATCGATAATACGTCCAAGATTAAGTTTTGCAGCTTTACCATTTAAATGCCCTGGAATATTTACATCTTTTCTAAACCATACTACCCCATTTACTTCACCTAAATCACCATCAGCCCAATAGCCAGGAACTTCCATAATTGACCAATCAGTTATATCAACTTCAGGATTATACCATGGCATATCATGATTTTTATAACCTTCATCCTGATTATTCATTTGATTGTACCATTCTCCAATCCGTTTTTTATCAGAACTTTCAATTTGATTGATTAATTCATCATCTTTATACATTTGAGCTTCCTGATAATGTTCCGGAAATTTCTTAATTGCATCTTCCATTATCCATGCTTCAGTAGGAGAACCACCTAAACTGGAACGTATCATACCAATTGGAACTTTGTATTTATTATACATTTCGTTTGCAAAAAAATAGGCAATAGCAGATACTTTTAGAATATTTTCCTGGCTAATACTTTCCCATTTACCATATGGCAGATCTTTTTGAGATTCTTTAAAATTATAAGAAGTAGGTACGGAAAA
>CAZBZX010000559.1:0-2531 GCA_964496465.1 uncultured Bacteroidales bacterium | reverse complement strand
TCAAAAAAATGCGGAAAACAGGATGACCAGGCAATTCAAACCCTTCTTGATCAATCATCAGCATATTTCGTAACCCTTCAACCTGAAGAAGCTATTGAGATATTAGATGGGATTTAATGTAATAATTTCTCGCAGATATTCGCTAATTTGTTTCGCATAAAAACGCAGATATATAAGGCATAAAATATTTATCTGCGTTTATTAGCGATTTTATCTGTGTAAATCTGCGAGGAAATTGTGATTACTTTAGTATTTCTTGATCTAAATTTACAGGCGATGTCCCTTTAAAAGGGATCTCTCCAGTTAATGCTTTCACTATAGCCTCTTGCGTAAATTCATCACTACTATATGCATTTATCAAAACCGGTATGTGCTGAAAATAATACTTCAAATAATAGGGATTACTATAGGATATGGCAATCATTTGTTCCTTTGGTAACATGTTAAAAGTCCAAACCGATTCAGCTTCAATTCCTTTTAAAAATGGCATACCAACAGGATCGAAATATGTATTTTCAAAACAGGCAATAATTCTGTCGTAATAGGATAAACTATCCATTCGCCAGTTCCAGTTAAAATACGATAGGCTATATCTTAATTCAACCTTAAACCCCCTGTCTTCCAGCAGTTTTTTTGTATAAGTAAATAACTTGGATTTGTCTTTGTGGCTTACATTAACCAATAATATTTTTTTTGTGGTTGATGTATCAAGTGGTAAAAATCCATCTTTTCCTCTTAAAAGTGTAATTGCATTTTTGGCGATATCCTGTCCAGTTTTTTTTACAAAATTTTTCTTGTCTGCTGTAAGTTTATCAAATAATTGATTTTTTTCATCTAACAAACCAAATCTTTCTTTCATAGCCCATATTCGCTGAACGGCGTCATCTAATCTTTGCCTTGGGATTTCTCCTCTCAAAATCCTTGCTTCTAATGTATCCATGAATTCCAGCGATGGCCAAAGCATTAAATCAACCCCGGCTTCAAAACATTTTATAGATGTTTCCAGTTCATTTGGATAATATCCTGCAGCGCCTCCCATATTTAAAGCATCGGAAATAACAACACCTTTAAAATTCATTTCTTTTTTTAATAAGTCAGTAATAATTTCTTTTGAAAGTGTTGCAGGTAAAAGATTACCATTATATGTTTCTTTCTGATAGGCGGGAAAAGTAAGATGTCCAACCATTACAGAAGCTGCTCCATGATCAATCAACGCTTGAAAAACTTTTCCAAAGGTTTTTTCCCATTCTTTCCATTCAAGCGTATTTGAGGCAGTCATTAAATGCTGATCGCGAATGGTTGCTCCATCTCCCGGAAAATGTTTGATACAGGTAATAATATTTTGACTGTGCATCCCATCTATTTGTTTATTTAGCAATGGAATAGCTCTATCGGGATTATCGGAAATGGATCGCTCATTGACTAACGAATGCAAGGGATTCATATTTAAATCAACAACAGGGTGTAGCAGGTAATTCATACCAAAATCCCTGGCCTCCATGGCAATTGATTTACCAAAATTATAAGCTAGTTCTTCAGAGTTTGCTGCGCCAATAGCCATTTCAACCGGTACGTGTGTATAATTATGGTATTGCAGTCCAAGGCCCCGTTCAAAATCTTCCATAAAAATTAATGGATATTTTGAGTGAGCAGCATAACCTGCAATACTTTCTTTAATATAATAGTCAATTGAGGAATCTTTGGGTGCAAAATAAAAATAATACCAATCAGGTGGAAAGAAACCACCTACCGGGTATTTCTCAAAAAAAGCATCCAAATTTTTACCCTCGAATTTTATATGAGAATAGTATTGGGAAGTAATAATCATTGTTTGGCCAATTTTTTCCCTCAAACTCATGGATTTCCAAGTAGTATCTTTTGGGATAAATTCAAATACTTCACTAGAGTTGCTAGGAATTTTTGAACATTGAAAAGTTAAAAAACAACATATACTTATAATAAGTGCGATTAAAATGTTGTAGATTTTCATTATAGCATACTTTTTAGCGTTAAACAATTCTGCTAAGATAATAGGTTTTTAAACGATAAGAAAACACTTGCTTAAAATCCTAAAACCATTCATTTTTAAATTGGGACTATTATAAAGAAATTTGATAGAGTTGAAATTTTTAAAAGCTACATGTTATTTTCCAAAATAGGGTACATTTTTGTTCTGACAAATAATATTCGTTAGGAAATATTGAAGATAGCTGCTAGATTATTAATTAAAAAGACCGGGTAAATCCGGTCTTATTTTATGTTCATTATAAAAGGTATGTTATCTTTTAACACGTGCATTACCTGCCCATATACTCCATACCTGATCTTCATCTGCCGGTTGTGCATAATCTGTTAGATGAGTTGTTGCCAGTGCACCAGTTGCCCATCCAAATTGAGCCCATTTTTCTTCATCCCATCCTTTTAAAATGGCATATAACATACCTCCAACAAAACCATCACCACCACCAATACGATCGAGAACAGTAATTTCTCTTGGTTCAATTACATGCCAGTTATTTCCTTCTGAAAGG
>CAZBZX010000558.1:0-2558 GCA_964496465.1 uncultured Bacteroidales bacterium | reverse complement strand
CTGAAATAATTAATCTTAATGATGAAGGTTTCATTTGAAAATAGTTAGTTTAAAAAGCAAATCTCATTTATGCAATTTTGATAAAAATATGTTAAACTTAATAAGAAATCCAAAAATTAATTATTTAAATTTTGCATTAAATTATTCAATGCATCATTTGCTGTTATTTTCCCTGTTAAAATATTTCTCAAGTTATCATTTAAATTTTTCAACAATACTTTATCCATCTTACCATTCAAATAGGAAGCAAGTGGATAATAATGCACATTAAAATTATATTTCTTTTCCATAATCTCTCTAAAAGCAGGATCAGATTTCACAATAAAATCATTTATAACTCCTTCTTCTAAACCAGTTGGACATAATGAAATATTGTTCCATTTTTTCGCTATTTCTTTATTTGAAAGTTGCAGCATAAGATTTATAGCCAATTCCTTATTTGGTGAATCTTTAATAATAGCCCAGGTTGGATAAAAATGTCCAAGCAAGTAATCCCCATTTTTAAATACAGGCAATTCAGCAGGTTTCATTTTTATTGCTTTAGCTTCATCAATAATGTTCCAATGATTATACATTTCAAGCCCTGCAATATAAAAAACAGCTTTATTATTAAGCACCAAACTTCTAGTATTAAACCAATTGTTTTTAAGATGCGATTTAATTAAAGGTGAATATTTTCCAAGCTGTTCAAATGCTTCAAGAGTTTTCCGTAAAGCTGCCACATTTATTCCATTAGACTTATTAATCTCCCCTCCTATTTCAGACAAATACAAATTTTGAAACAACAATTCCAACGAAAATTTATCACTCGATTCATATAAAGGGGCATAATAAGTATTGTATTTCTTATTATAACTTTGAATAACTTCAACATAATCTAACAAATCAGACAAAGTCATCCCGGTTTCTTTTATTTTAATTCCAATTTTTTTTGTTATTTCAGAATTGTACCATATTACATAATAATTACCTTCGATATACGGACCAAAAATATTACCATTTAAACAATTTGCTGTTTTATCCTTATTTTTAAATATAAAATCTTTATGCGATTCTTTAAAACCTGGAATATTTTCAAAGTTTACTAAAAATTTTTCACCCCAATTTTTATCATTAAGTTTTTTACCAACTTCATTATATATTACTTCATCAAACCATATAATATCCCATTTATTACTTGAGGTTAAAAGCATTTTTGTGATTTCCTCTGTAATTAAAATGGAAGTAGATTGATTGCCAATTTCTGAAAGATATTTTAGATTTACAGCAACTTTTTGGTTTAAAAACTCAGCATTAATAGCAATTGATTTTTCGAATTCTGTTATTTTTCCTTCATTTTCCCATCTGCCAATCCAATTTAGCTGTGTGTGTTCGATTTTATCTTTTTGAAATACTTCAATCCCCATTTTATTCTGATCAGGAAAAATCTTGAAGCTATCTCTTTTTTCAAAAATTAAAAGAAATACAAGTAAAACAACGGAAAGTCCAATAAAAACAAAAATTGGTAATTTAATTTTATTCATCGGCTAAGTCCATATTAATGTGTGATTATCTAATTCAAATATAATACAATTGAATTAGTTTTTATAATCAACACTTTCAATATCTCTTAACTCAAAGTTACTAGGATTTTTTGTAAAGAAGGTAATATATTGTGAATTATTTCGTAAATCATAGATTAGTAATTTGCCGGTAAGTATTTCCCCATAACCTGTAATTATTTTTACAATTTCATTGGTCATAATGATTCCTACCATACCTGAAAGAACTCCAGAAACACCAACAGAGTCAGGATTTACTATACTTTTATTTTCTGGAATTTCAGGAAAAATACATCGTAAACTTGGTCCTCCTCTATAGTTAAATACAGATACTTGTCCTTCAAACTTATAAATTGATCCATATACTAAAATTTTATTTTTTATAAGACAAACATCATTTATTAAATATCGTGTAGAAAAATTATCAGTTGCATCAACTACAATATCATAGTCTTTAACTATTGTAAAGGCGTTTTGCTTGCTAAATTTCAGGTTAATTATTTTTAGATCAACAAAAGAATTCTTGTTTTCGAGATTTTGTTTAGAAATAATCGACTTTAATTTTCCAACATCCTTATCTCCATATAATATCTGGCGTTGCAAATTATCTTCACTTACTAAATCGTGTTCAACTATTCCTATTGTTCCAATTCCCATTGCACATAAATATTGAAGTAATGGTGCACCGATTCCGCCAACTCCAATAACCAGAACTTTTGAATTTTTAATTTTTTGTTGACCTTTCTCTCCAATTTCAGGTAACATGATATGTTTTTGATACTTTCTAAGTTCCCGGTTTGTTAATTCAACTTTCATTTTTGTTTTTCTATATAATGCAAATTTTGCACAATTGTTCATTTCGAAAATAAAAAAACCTCACAGGTTTTAAAAAACTTGCGAGGGTTATAATATAAATTTTATTTTAACGTGAACTCGATATAAGATAAAATAACCTTTGCCTCTAAAATCATTGCAAAATCAATAGCCCTGGCTTTTAAGCCAGGGTTGAAAAAACAA
>CAZBZX010000557.1:0-2584 GCA_964496465.1 uncultured Bacteroidales bacterium | reverse complement strand
TCAATAAGGCAACTATTAAAATGAATCAGAAATCAGTATCAGGTGATGGGTATGCCAGAATTATTTTTAAAATTTGGCCGGGAAGAAATATCATCCTGGAAACCAACTTTAAACAAGAATTAATTAAAAAGTTGCAAGTTATTGATCCCTCCTATGCTGATTGGATGATATTAAATTCCACTGAAATTGAGTAGATTAACATATACAGTCAGTATATAATATTGGCCTTTGTTGTTTTTTATACTTAACTTTAACAATATTAAAAAATATAACAATAATTATAATGGAAACAGAAAAAAATAAAAATATAAACAGATTGGCAAGTGTTTTGGCAATAATTATCATTTTATCAGTTTCATTTAATTTCATTCAATTTTACAGGAAAAATAATTACGGTAAGTCACAATCCATTTTTTTTCAAAATGAATTATTTAGAAGTGAAGTTAGAAAAAGTCGGATAGAGATTAATAAATACAAAGGAATAACAAATGAGTTAGATCAAATCGTAAAAGAAGCTAATGAGGAAATAGCAAAAAAAGAGAATAAAATTTATAAACTGCTTTCACAAAATACTAATTTGCAAAAAGAAAACGTTGACCTGAAAAATGAAATAAAGGAAATTAAGGAAATTAAGGAAGTTTATTTAGAAGAAATTGATTCGGTTTTACTTGAAGTTAATTTAAATAAAATGTTAACAGAAAAAATTGGAGAAATGGAAGATGTAATATCTGAATTAAATTATAAATTAGGTTTAGCTTCGGGATTTACCCTTGATAATATAGAAGCCATAACACTTAAAGAAAAAGTGCATGGCCAGGCTCAAAAAACTGCACTGGCAAAAAAAACCAAAGTAATTAATGTATGTTTTGATTTGCTTGAAAATAAATTAATTAAAAAGGATTATTATGATATTTACATTCAAATTATTAATCCTAAATCTGAAATATTAATAGAGGATAATAATGCAACGAACATATTTAAGGATCCAGTAACTAAGAAAAAAGCAGCTTTTTCAGCTACTAAAGTAATTACATATAATAATGAAAAATTACATAATTGTATTCGGTTTCATCCTAATGAAGACCTAATGATTGGAGTTTATCTGGTTGAAATATATACTAATACAGAAAAAATCGGAACAACAACATTTACATTGAAATAAAAATTTAAAATTAAAATATAAAATTATGAAAAAATTAATTACTCTTAATTTGCTAATTTATGTATTAATTTCTCCTAAATTAATAACTGCTCAAGAAAGAGTACCTGTCCAAATTGATCAATCAACAGTAGTTTATATGGATGAATTAAATGCATACTTTTATCAGGCTTCAGTACTTTTTATTAATTTTAAAGATACTGAAGCAGCTGTTGAATTAAAAAAATCTTCTGATTATGCGAATAAGTTATCAAGAAATATTCCTGATGATCTCAAAATTATTATTAAAAATATTGTAAATGAACTTAATTTATTAACGTCAGACTTAATAAATCTTAAAGTTGACAATATTCAACGTTTAAAAAGAACGTATGCGCGTTCTCATTACACTCTTGCAACATGTTATTATTCAATGTCAGTTGATCTTTTTAATAAACAAGATGATCTAAGTGCTATTATAGCTTTAGAAACTGCATCAAATTATCTTGCATATGGAGTAGTCTGGGTTGGTTATGAACCTGGAAAGCAAACGCGTGCAACCAGAAAATCAATTCATAATATTAATATAGCAGTTTCAGCAAGAAATGAAATAAATAAAGAAGAATTAGATAATGTGATGAAATATATTGGGAAGGAACTTAATAAGCTTGGAAATAAACTAGTAGAAAATAAAAAGGAATATGATTCATATGAATTAAAAATAGTGAATAAATAAAAGTGTTAGATATGAAAAAAGTTTTTTTGATCTTATTATTGATATTAATAATTCCAATATCTCATTATGGGCAGTCAAACAAAATGCCTGAAGTTTTAAAAAATCATGCTGTTTTATTTAAGGATGAATTAGATTCTTATTTTTATCGGGCCTCAGTTTATTTTATAAATTTTAATGATAAATTGGCCGTAAATGAAATAAAAAAAGCAATTGATTTTGTAAATATTGAGATTTCGCAAACTGATGAAAATGGGAGAAAAAGTCTTGATCCAATTATAGCTGATTTGAATTTGTTAATGACTAATTTAGGACTTTCAAATTTAGAGAACATTCAACCTTTAAAATTAACCTTTGCAAGGTCACATCATAAATTAGCACGATTTTATTGCAACAAAGCAAAATCATTATATAACAACAATAGTTATTATGGCTCAATTGTTACATTAAATGCAGCCTCCAGCTATTTAGTATATGGTGTAAAATGGATAGGATATGAACCAAGTAAAGGAACCAGATCAACCAGAATCGCTATTAATAATGCAACAACAAGCATAATGAATAGAGAAGAAGTTAAAATGAAAGATTATCAGAAATTATTAAATTATATTGATTCTGAAATAAGGGCTTTTGGTAATATAATACCACAATAATGTTGTTCAATTAATATTGTTGATTTGAGGTATTCAATTCCAAATATAATATCAATATTC
>CAZBZX010000556.1:0-2602 GCA_964496465.1 uncultured Bacteroidales bacterium | reverse complement strand
CTTGCTTATATCAGTACAAATAACCTGCTTAATACCTATTTCTTTGTAATTCTTAATAAATTCAAATAAATCTAATTCAGTTACATCCAGCCATCCACTTATTGCAATTTTTAGATCTTTCACATCAGCACCTAAAATCATTTTTTCAGATCCATATGTCTTAATCCATTCTTTAAATAATTCAGAATTTGTTGCAGCAACGCTGCCAATATTAGCAAATTCAGCACCCGAACTAAAAACTGATTTTATATCATTATCAGATTTTATACCCCCTCCAAAATCAATTTTCAATTTTGTGTTAGAAGCTATAGTTTCAAGCACTTTTAAATTTACTACCTTTTTTGCTTTTGCTCCATCCAAATCAACTAAATGAAGTCTCTGAATACCAATTCCCTCAAATTGCTTTGCTATTTCAAGCGGATTATTGCTATATATTGTTTTCTTTGCATAATCGCCTTTTTGCAATCTTACGGCCTGGCCATCAATAATATCAATTGCAGGAATTAATTCTAACATTTTTCAATAAAATTTTTAAGAATTTTCTCTCCAACTGGGCCGCTTTTTTCTGGGTGAAATTGTGTAGCATAAAAATTATCTTTTCTCATAGCTGCACTATACTTAATTATATAATTCGTTTCTGCAATTGTATTACCTGAAAATGGAACATAGAAACTATGTACAAAGTAAACATATTGATTTTCAATTGATTCATCAAATAATTCAGTTTTCAAATTATGTAAACTATTCCAACCCATTTGAGGAACTTTTATCCTATTTCCTTCATTATTATCCTCTGGCGGGATGGGTTCGAATTTTTTAACATTTTCTTCAAATATTCCAATACATTCAGTATTATTCTCATCAGAAGACGAACACATTAGTTGCATACCTAAGCAAATGCCAAGAACCGGTTGCTTTAACCCTTTAATCAGTTTATCCAATTTGTGTTTTTTTAAATAATTCATTGTTGTACTTGCTTCACCAACGCCAGGAAAAATGACTTTATCTGCTGATTTAATTTCATTCAAATTATTTGTCAAAACAGGGGCAATCCCCATCCTTCTTAAGGCAAACTCAACCGACATAATATTGCCTGCATTATATTTTATTATAACAACCTTCATTTATAATTTTTAAAAGATCAACTAAATACAATGATTTTATTTTTATACACTAAAGTTTTTCGCTGTAAATGTGCATATACAGCACGTGATAATACAATTTTCTCAAGGTCACGACCTTTTCTGATCAGGTTATTGATTGTATCTTTATGACTAATTCTTGTTACATCTTGTTCAATTATTGGCCCTGCATCCAATTCTTCGGTTACATAATGACTAGTTGCTCCAATAATTTTCACACCTCTGTCGTATGCCGAATGATAAGGTTTAGCCCCTGGAAATGCCGGTAAAAAAGAATGATGAATATTGATAATTTTATTCGGAAATTTAGCTATTAGGTTACCTGTAACAATTTGCATATACCTTGCCAATACAATAAAATTAATATCATTTTTCTTTAAAAGTTCAATCTCTAATTTTTCCTGCTCTTTTTTATTTTCTTTGGTTATAGGAAAACATTGAAAAGGAATTCCAAATCGTTCAACAACAGGTTTTAATTCATCATGATTACTGATAATTAAAGGAATATTCACATTCCATTCCCCGGATTGATACCTTGCCAGCATATCAAATAAACAATGCGACATTTTTGAAACAAATATGGCCATATTTGGAATTCTGTCATTAAAATATAAATTCCATTTCATGTTAAATTTTTGGGCTATTTGTGTTCCAAAATAATCAGCAATTTTTTCTCGGGGAATTAAAAAATCATCTAATTCCCATTCAATTCGCATAAAAAAAGTATTTTCCTCTTTATCTGTATGCTGATCTAAGTATATAATATTACCCTGATTATTATCCAAAAATTCTGTAACTTTAGCAACAATACCCTTTCGATCAGGACAATGCATTAAAATTATTGCTGTATTCTTCCCATTATTCATATCTAATTTTTAATCAAATTTTTCAAATATTTAACTTCAAAATATTTTTTGTATAATGGATAATGAATTTTAAAAAGTGTTTAATTCTAATCATTTTATATTTTCCATTATCAATTATACATTATTAACTATAGCATTCCTTTTGTTGTAGGGATATTATCATTTAATACATTCCGGTTTTTAGCATTTTTAATAGTTTTGGCAAAGGCTTTAAAAATGGCTTCAATCTTATGATGTTCATTCTCTCCTTCAGCTTTTATATTTAGATTGCATTTAGCAGCATCTGAAAATGATTTAAAAAAGTGCATAAACATCTCTGTTGGCATATCACCAACTTTTTCTCTTTTAAAATCAACATCCCATACTAGCCAATTTCTGCCACCAAAATCAATACTAACTTGTGCTAAAGAATCATCCATTGGTAAAACAAAACCATATCTCTCAATTCCTCGTTTACTTCCCAATGCTTTATAAATAGCTTCTCCCAAAGCTAAAGCAGTATCTTCAATTGTGTGGTGTTCATCTACATTTAAATCACCATTCACTTTTATAGTTAAATCAGAATCCGAGTGTTTGGCAATTTGTTCCAACATA
>CAZBZX010000555.1:0-2608 GCA_964496465.1 uncultured Bacteroidales bacterium | reverse complement strand
ACTGATAGAAGATCTGCCCATGTTCACCTCACTGAAAGGGGGAATGATGCTTCATACTTACATAAAAATGTGAATTTAAAAATTGCTCACATATTAACTAAAAAACTTATATCCTCCGAAAAGAAAAACCTACTTGAATTATTAAATAAAGCAATAGAAAATTTTGAATAAAAAATGAAAAATAGGACAAAACTAGGATATCAGCAGGGAATTGTTTCCATTATTGCAAACTTATTATTATTTGTATTAAAGTATTGGGCAGGAATAGTATCTGGATCAATTGCTTTAATTGCTGATGCATGGCATACATTATCCGATTCTTTAAGCTCAATAATAGTTATCATTGGTATAAAGCTAGCTTCAAAAAAGCCCGATAAAGAACATCCTTTCGGTCATGGAAGATGGGAGCAAATCGCCTCTATTTTTATTGGATTTTTATTAGCAATTATTGCCTGGGATTTTTTAAAAGACTCAGTAGAAAGGTTTAGATCAAAGGAAGAGGCTCAATTCGGTACAATAGCAATTATCGTAACTATAATTTCTATTTTAGTTAAAGAGGGACTTACTCAATATGCTTTTTATATTGCGAAAAAAACTGATAATGTATCAATAAAGGCTGATGGCTGGCATCATAGAACTGATGCCTTATCATCACTGGTTGTTTTAATTGGAATTTTATTTAAAAATTATTTCTGGTGGATTGATAGTGTGTTAGGATTTATAATCTCTGTAATGATCTTTTATGCTGTTTACGAAATAGTTAAAGAAGCTATCCTGAAATTATTAGGAGAAACTCCTTCTGAGGAATTAGTTAAAAAAGTAAAAGACATTGTTTCAGAAATTGAATCAGAGGAACTTCAACCACACCATTTCCACATCCATAATTACGGTAACCACCAGGAACTAACTTTTCATTTACGGTTCGAAAAATCATTGGATATTGAAACCAGTCATAAGATAGCTACAAAAATTGAATTAGAAATAAAAAACCGGTTAAGCATAGACGCAACTATTCATATCGAACCAAACACATTTAAACACTCCTAATTTTTCATTTTTCATTTTTCATTTTTCATTTTTAAATTATCAATTTAAGTTAGTCACAATTATATTTCGTACCTTTTAGTCTTAATTATACATATAATTTGTTTCTAATTGTATGATTTTGAGCCTGAAAACTTCAGTAAACAGACATAGGTTAATTGGACAAATTTAAACTACATGGATTATAGATTAGAGGATTTAATTAATATTGAACAATTTCAGTCACTGCAAGACAGGCTGAATGAAATTTATTCATTTCCTTCAGCTATAATTGATAATGATGGCAATGTTTTAACTGCCACTGCATGGCAGGACATATGCACAAAATTTCACAGGGTTAATAAAGAAAGTGAACTGGAATGTATAAAAAGTGATAAATATATCACAGAGCACCTGCATGAAGCAGATCCTGCAGTAAGTTATCCTTGTCCACATGGATTAATTGATAATGCAACTCCTATTATTATCGACGGAAAACATCTTGGTAATTTTTTTACTGGCCAATTTTTTCTTAATGAACCCGATTTGGAATTCTTTAAAAAACAAGCTAAAAAATTTGGATTTAATGAAAAGGAATATATTGAAGCAGTTAAAAAAGTACCCATCTGGTCAAAAAAACAATTAGATAATTATTTATTTTTTATAAAAGAACTAATTGAAGTAATTGCTTTAACAGGATTAAAAAACCTGAGAGAAATTGAAAACCATAAACAACTAAGAGAAAACGAAAAAAAATATCGGACTATTATTAATTCGACACATGAAGGTTTCTTGATTGTATCACTTAATCAGGATTTACTGGAAGTAAATGATGCCTATTGCCAAATGAGTGGATATACCAGGGATGAGTTAGCGAAAATGAAAATTACTGATTTAGATGCTATTGATGATGAGGAAATTGCAAAAAAAAGAACGCTAAATATTATTAGAGAAAACGGAGGCTTGTTTGAATCGATTCATCGCCGAAAAGATGGCTCCTTATTTGATGTTGAAATAATGGTGAATTATATCCCTGAGAGGACAGATAAACTGTTCGTATTTATTCGGGATGTTTCTGAAAGGAAAAAGTTTGAAAATAAAATTCTTGAAAGCGAAGCCAAAAATAAAGCTATTGCCAATGCTATGCCTGATTTAATGTTCAGGTTATCACGTGAAGGAGTTCACTTGGATTATCATGCACCCCATGAAAGCATGCTATATGTAAAACCCGATGATTTTTTTGGGAAAAAAGTTAAACAAGTTATACCTGCTGAGGTAGCAAAAATATACAAGGAAAATATCCAAAAATGCTTTGATACTAGCGAAATACAAATTTTTGAATATAAGTTGAATTTTGACAAAAATAAATTAAAGTATTATGAGGCCAGGATGATTTTAAGTGGTAAAAATGAGGTAATTACAATTGTACGGGATATTACTGATAAAAAAATTGCAGAAGAAGTTAATAAATATCGACTTGAAATTGAAAAATTAATTAGTGATATTTCTAGCTCTTTCCTTAGTATACCTTCAACAAATATTGATAAACAAATAGATATCAGTCTTGAAAACTATGTCGCTTTAG
>CAZBZX010000554.1:0-2615 GCA_964496465.1 uncultured Bacteroidales bacterium | reverse complement strand
TATTGAATATGATTTGGACATTAATAAAATACCCGGTTAAATATTTTCGAATTTATTTTACAAATAGCTGGGCAAAAAAAACAGCTGTATTATTATTTATGCAAACCATTGATAGTACCTTGAAGTTCAAACGAAATATTTTCGGACTGATGGTTTCATCCAATTAGTACTGGTAAAAAACCAACTCCAGATATCCCTGAATCAATAGAATTAACTAAAAAATATTGCGAAATTATCAACGGTAAAGCCACTTCGTTTATCCTGGAAGCTATTGCTGGTATACCATCTACAGCTCATATTCTTGGTGGTGCGGTAATGGGTAAAGATGCTTCAGTAGGTGTTATTAATAAAAATAATGAGGTATTTGGATATAAAAATATGCTGGTTATAGATGGTTCTATGATCTCAGCTAATCCGGGAGTAAATCCTGCTCTTTCAATAACTGCAATTGCAGAAAGGGCCATGGATAAAATTCCTGTAAAGGTCTCTTAAGTAGGTATCTGCGTTTATTAGCAGTAACTTTTGCGAAAATCTGCGAGAAAATCTAAGAAACCTTCACTCTATTAAATTCATTTTAAACAAAAAATAAAATTAATGGTTTTTATGTTAGTCTTTTAACTACTTTTGCAGGCCATTTTAAATTGTGAGGGAGATTATGGAAATTAGAAATATTGCAATAATTGCACACGTCGATCATGGTAAAACAACTATGGTTGACCGAATTTTACACCAGGTGAAATTATTTAGGGATAACCAGGAAGTGGATGATTTAATATTAGATTCAAATGATCTGGAAAGGGAGAGAGGGATTACTATATTGTCAAAAAATGTATCTGTTCGATATAAAGAAACAAAGATTAATATAATTGATACCCCAGGTCACTCCGATTTTGGCGGTGAGGTAGAACGTGTGTTAAATATGGCCGATGGTGTTCTTTTGCTTGTTGATGCTTTTGAAGGGCCTATGCCCCAAACCCGTTTTGTATTGCAAAAGGCATTAGAATTAGGATTGAAACCAATTGTAGTTATAAATAAAGTGGATAAGCCAAATTGTAAACCTGAAGAAGTTAATGAAATGGTTTTTGAACTCATGTATTCGTTGGACGCAACGGATGATCAACTAAATTTTCCAACCGTTTATGGTTCTTCAAAACAAGGCTGGATGGGACCAGACTGGAAAACTCCAACTCATGATGTCACTTATTTGTTAGATACAATCATCAGCTATTTTAAACCACCAAAGGAAAATCCCGGGACATTGCAACTGCAAATCAGCTCTTTGGATTATTCTTCCTATACCGGTAGAATAGCTGTAGGAAAAGTGCATAGGGGAAAAATAAAAATGGGCGATCAGGTTTCAATTGTTCAGAGAAATGGTTTAATTAATAAATCGGTAATTAAAGAACTTTACCTGTTTGAAGGACTTGGAAAAGAAAAAACGAAAGAAGAAGTAAAATCTGGTGAAATTGTTGCTATAATGGGACTTGAAAATTTTGATATTGGCGATACTGTTGCTGATTTTGAAAATCCGGAGGCATTAAAACCCATTTCAATAGATGAGCCTACCATGAGTATGCTTTTTACTATAAATAATTCACCTTTTTTTGGAAAAGAAGGGAAATTTGTCACTTCAAGACATGTAAGGGACAGGTTATTTAAAGAAACCGAAAAGAATCTTGCATTACGGGTTGAGGAAACTGATTCTCCAGAAAAACTATTGGTCTATGGTAGAGGGATTTTGCATTTATCAATTTTGGTTGAAACCATGAGACGAGAGGGATATGAACTGCAATTAGGACAACCCAAGGTTGTTATAAAAGAAATAAAAGGATTTAAACACGAACCTGTTGAACAACTTATCGTGAATGTTTCTGAAGAATTTTCCGGAAGGGTTATTGAAATTGTTACCAAACGCAAAGGCGATATTGTAAACATTGAGAAAAGAGATGACAGAACAACCCTTGAATTTAAAATAACCTCAAGAGGTTTAATCGGATTAAGAAATCCTATTTTAACGGCCAGTGAGGGCGAAGCAGTAATCTCGCATCGATTAAAGGGTTATGAGCCATGGAAGGGCGAAATTCAAGCTAAAAGAAATGGAGCATTAATAGCCATGGAGACAGGAACTTCAATAGCCTATTCAATTGATAAATTGCAAGACAGGGGAAATTTTTTTATTGATCCGAATGAAGAAATATATGCAGGCCAGGTTATTGGTGAAAGTACCAGATCTGATGATATTGTAATAAATGTCATTAAAACTAAAAAGCTCACCAATATGAGAGCTTCAGGTTCTGATGATAAAGTTTCCATAGCTCCTGCCATTAAATTTTCATTAGAAGAAGCCATGGAATATATCGGCGACGATGAGTATGTTGAAGTTACTCCTAAATCAATTCGATTAAGAAAAATATTTTTAAGCGAGCATGATCGTAAGAGGAAAAAGAAAGCTTAAATAAGTGAACAGTAATCGGTAAAAAGTGATCAGTTTTAGGTAAATATTAAAATAATAAATATATTGAATATAAATTATTTCAGATTATATTAATTTTTATTTTACATTTTACATTTTACATTTTACATTTTACATTTTACATTTTACATTTTACATTTTA
>CAZBZX010000553.1:0-2625 GCA_964496465.1 uncultured Bacteroidales bacterium | reverse complement strand
TAAATAGAATGTCTAAAGTTTGTCAGATTACAGGAAAGAAGGTTATTTCAGGAAACAATGTTTCTCATTCGAATAAGAGAACAAGAAGAACATTTGAACCAAATTTATTTAAGAAAAGGTTTTATCTTGAAGAAGAAAATAAATTTGTAGATTTAAAAGTATCAGCTGCTGGTATTCGGGTTATTAATAAACTTGGATTAAAAGGAGCTTTAAAAAGAGCACAAGAAAAAGGATATATCAAATCGTATTAAAAATCAGATATAATGGCAAAGAAAGGTAAAGGAAATAGGGTGCAAGTTATTTTAGAATGTACAGAACACAAAGACAGTGGTATGCCTGGTACTTCCAGATATATTACAACTAAAAACAGAAAGAACACCCCGGATAGGATGGAATTAAAGAAGTTTAATCCAATTTTAAAGAAAGTTACAGTACATAAAGAAATTAAATAATATAAATTATGGCAAAGAAGGTAGTTGCAGCATTACAAAAAGGAGCTGGTAGAACGGTGACAAAATGCATTAAAATGGTAAAATCTGAAAATGGAGCATATTCATTCAAAGAAGAAATGGTTCCAAACCAAAAAGTTCAAGAATTTTTCTCAGGAAAATAAGTTTATTTAAAATATTGTAATTAAATTTGAAAAGCTTTCTCCCTGAAGGAGAAAGCTTTTCTGTTTATAAATAATTAAAAATGGCAGTACTTGGAATTTTTTCAAAAGAGAAAAAGGAATCCTTAAATAAAGGATTGGAAAAAACGAAAGAAAATGTACTGAAAAAAATATCAAGAGTAGTAGTTGGGAGGGCTAAAGTAGACGAAACTATTTTTGATGAACTGGAAGAAGTACTAATTACTTCAGATGTTGGAGTTGAGACTACACTTAAAATTATTGAAAGAATTGAATCTAGAGTTTCAAAGGATAAATACCTTGGAACAGATGAATTAAATATAATCTTAAGACAAGAAATATCAGGTTTACTGGAAGAAAACGAATTACTTGATAATTTTGATTTAAGTTATTCAACTAAAGATGGTAATCCATATATTATTATGGTAGTGGGAGTTAATGGCGTTGGAAAGACAACAACCATAGGTAAATTAGCCTACCAGTTTAAAAGTATGGGTAAAAAAGTGTATTTAGGTGCTGCAGATACATTCCGCGCAGCTGCTGTTGATCAGTTGCAAATATGGGCAGATAGGACAGGTGTTGAAATTGTGAAACAAAAAATGGGAGCTGATCCTGCATCTGTTGCTTATGATACACTTAGCTCAGCAAAATCAAATAATGCAGATATTGTAATAGTTGATACAGCCGGAAGATTGCATAATAAAGTAAATCTAATGAATGAGCTCTCAAAAATTAAAATGGTTATGCAAAAAGTAATTCCAGATGCACCACATGAAATACTTTTAATATTAGATGGTTCAACAGGACAAAATGCTTTTGAACAAGCCCGTCAATTTACTAAAGCAACAGAAGTTAATGCATTAGCAATTACTAAACTCGATGGAACGGCAAAAGGTGGTGTAGTAATTGGGATTTCCGATCAATTTAAAATCCCGGTTAAATATATTGGCGTAGGAGAAAAACCTGAAGATCTTCAAATTTTTAATAAAAAGGAATTTGTTGATTCTCTATTCAACTAATCCGAAATAATATTGTCTTTTATTAAATAGATTTTCAGTTTTAATGGATTTATATGCCAAAGAAAGAGAAAATAAATATTGTTACATTAGGTTGCTACAAAAATCTGGTTGATTCTGAAGTTTTACTTAAGCAATTATCAATTAATAATTTTGAAATATTTCATAATTCTAATTCATTTGAATGCAAGACTGTTATAATTAATACTTGTGGATTTATTCATGATGCAAAACAGGAATCAATTGATACTATTTTGCAATTTGCAGAAGCTAAAAATAGAGGGAAAATAAGAAATTTATTTGTTATGGGATGTCTCTCTCAGCGTTATAAAGAAGAATTAATAAATGAAATTCCTGAAGTTGATGAGTTTTTTGGTGTTGATAGTTTTTATGAGATTATTTCAGAATTGAATTCTGAATTTAAAAAGGAACTAGTTGGTGAAAGACTTTTAACTACACCTCAACATTATGCATATTTAAAAATAGCTGAAGGTTGCGATAGAAATTGCTCATTCTGTGCAATTCCCATTATTCGAGGAAAACATATTTCGAAACCAATTGATGAAATTTTAAAAGAAGCTACTTTTCTGGCTCGACAGGGTGTTAAAGAAGTAATCCTAATTTCTCAGGATTTATCCTATTATGGAATTGATAGATATAAAAAACAACTATTAGCGCAACTTCTAGAAGAATTATCAAAAATTAATGGAATTGAATGGATTCGTCTTCAGTATTTGTATCCACATAAATTTCCTATGGATGTAATTCAGGTAATGAAGAATAATAATAAAATATGTAATTATATTGATATTCCTTTTCAGCATATCTCAAATTCTATACTCTCAAAAATGAGAAGGGGCATAACTAAGGAAGAAACATATGAATTAATCCATTTTTTTAAAGAAGAAATCCCTGATGTTACATTAAGGACTACTTTACTGGTTGGTCATCCAGGTGAAAATGAAGAGGATTTTAAAGAGT
>CAZBZX010000552.1:0-2627 GCA_964496465.1 uncultured Bacteroidales bacterium | reverse complement strand
CACTTTTTTTTGCATTACTGGCAGTAATTTTTTCTATACTAATCAATCAAAAAACCGGTAGTTATATTGGGGGAGCATTATGGGCAAAAGTAAATACGATCTTTACACCTATGTTTATTACTGTGAAAGGTAAAGAAAATATTAAACAATCTACATCTTATATCATTATTGCAAATCATCAAAGTCAGTGGGATATATTTGCTATTTACGGCTGGTTAGGTTTAGATATAAAATGGGTAATGAAAAAAGAGCTTAGAAAAATTCCAGGATTAGGTTTTGCTAGTGAAAAAGTGGGTCATATATTTATTGATCGTTCAAATCGGGCAAAAGCCATTGAGAGTTTAGAAGAAGCCAAAAAGAAACTGGTTAATGGTACATCAGTAGTGATGTTTCCTGAAGGAACCAGATCAAAAACAGAAGAAATAGGTAATTTCAAAAAAGGAGCATTTAAATTGGCTATTGATCTGGATTTACCACTTTTGCCAATCTCAATTATAGGAACCAGAAAAATAATTCCAACAAATTCAATTAATCTTTTACCAGGTAAAGTTAAAATGATCATTCATAAACCTATTGAAACATTATTATTTAATGATGAAAACATAGAGGATTTAATAAATTTATCAAAGGAAACCATTTCCAGAGGTTTTTTAAAAGCTGAAACGGTTATTTAAAATTATCTGGCCTATTTTAATAACAATGATTACGCTTTAATCCTTGATAATTCCTAAATAAATGAAATTCAGCGAATAAATTTTTAAAAATTAGCAATTATTTCTTTTCTTTTTATTAAATATTTTTATACTTTAGCTCTTGATTTTTCCATATCAAACACAATTCGTAATAAGTTCAGTAGGTTATAGGCTGAGTTGATTCTTTCTAAAGAATTCTCAGCCTTTTCTTTTTACAACACCTTTTCATTTAGAATGATTTAACTATTTTTGCAAGGAATAAAAAGATTAAATATGAAAATTTCTGATATTGCCAAAGAAGCAAAACATGCATCTATTCATTTATCCGCACTTGATACAGCTGATAAAAACAATGCATTGCTTTGTTTGGCAGAATTATTAAATGAAAAGAAAAATGAAATAATCAAGCAGAATAAACTAGATTTGGAAATAAGTGAAAAAAATAATCTAGCATTTCCATTACTAAAAAGATTAAAATTTGACGAAAATAAGATAAATGATGTAATTAATGGAATACATAGCTTAATTTCGTTACCTGATCCTGTTGGAAAAACCATTTCAGCTTTAGAGTTGGATCATAATTTAGAACTATATAAAGTAAGCTGTCCTATTGGTGTTATTGGAGTTATTTTTGAATCAAGACCAGACGCGTTAGTCCAAATTTCAACATTATGTTTAAAAAGTGGGAATTCTGTGTTATTAAAAGGAGGAAGTGAAGCTACCAATACTAACAGAATTCTAGCTCAAATTATAGCTGAAGCGACAGTAAAATCAGGAGTGCCAAAAGGCTGGATACAATTACTCGAAACCCGCTCTGATGTAAATGAAATGCTAAAAATGGACGAATATATTGACCTTATTATTCCAAGAGGATCGAATGAATTCGTTAAATATATCATGGATAATTCGAACATTCCTGTATTGGGACATGCGGATGGTATATGCCATGTCTATATTGATGAAGAGGTAGATTTAGACCAAGCTGTAAAAGTAGCTGTTGATTCCAAAGTACAATATGTTGCGGTATGTAATGCTGCTGAAACTATTCTTATTCATGAAAAAATTGCTGAAAAAATATTACCTGCCTTAAAAACTAAATTAGATAACTATGATGTTGAGATATTTGGCTGCGATAAAACTAAAAAAATAATTGATGTTAGTCATGCAACTGATGAAAGTTGGAAAACTGAATATTTAGATTATAAAATATCGGTAAAAATTGTTTCTAATATTGATGAAGCAATAGTTCATATAAATACTTTTGGCTCAGGACATACCGACAGTATTTTAACATTAAATAGTGAATCAGCTAAAAAGTTTATGAATTTAGTCGATTCGGGAAATTTATTCTGGAATTGCAGTACTCGTTTTAGTGATGGATACAAATACGGGCTTGGTGCTGAAGTTGGTATAAGTACTAACAAGATACATGCTCGTGGTCCTGTTGGACTAGAAGGTCTTCTAATTTATAAATGGATGTTAAAAGGTGACGGACAAACTGTAGAAGAATACGCACAAGGCAATAAAAAATTTACCTTTAATAAACTAAATAAAAAATTTAAAATTTAGAGAACTTATTGAATATGTTATTCTTCTTCGATTCTGCAACCAAATACACATATATCATCAATCTGCTCATTATCACCCATCCAATTGATAATTGTTTCGTCTAATATTTCTCTTTGTTCTGGCATCGGTTTGTCATGAATTTCAAGTAATAGTTCTTCAAATCTTTTCGACAAAAACTTTTTATCATCTGGTCCTCCAAATTGATCAATATAGCCGTCAGAAAATAAATATAATATATCTCCTTCTTCCACTTGCATTTCATGGTTAGTAAATGGAATCTCATTTAAATGAATCCCTATTGGATTTCTATCGCCTTTAATTTTAATAATCTCCTCATCATATTCCTGTGGATTATTGATAATATCT
>CAZBZX010000551.1:0-2630 GCA_964496465.1 uncultured Bacteroidales bacterium | reverse complement strand
CTGATTAGCGTTTAAATATTTTACAAGATTACTAATAACTGCATAGGTGAATTTTTCCATATTATCAGAAATACTTCGGGCAATTTCACCAAATTTTGCAATACCAACTGTAGCCCAGTTTCTTCTTTCATTATCTAATCTCCGATCTTCTTCTTCTTTTTTCGCTTCTTTTAATGTGCTTTGCAAATCAAGCAATGATTTTCCTAAAATGTCATCCTCATTTATTAATTTATATTCAGCATCCAGATTTCCTTTTTTAAGTTCAAAGGCAAAATTACTTGTATTATTTAGCCATGAGATTAACGTATAGGCTGATTGTGCAATTTCTCCTATCTCATCTTTATGAATGCGCGACATATGCTTAATTTCCTTAATATCAGCTTTATTTAATTTTTTTAATAATGTATCAACTTTTTCAAGCGGATTTGTTATACTTTTTGAGATAAGTTGTGACACAATTGCTAAAATTAGAATACTTAATAATCCAATAATTGAAGTATTTATAAATTTTCTATTGGCTTCTTCATATATATTTGTGAGAGGAGCTACAATAGCTAATGACCAAGGAGTATCTGAATCTCCTAATTTAATTGGGGCAAAAGAAACATAAAAATCCTTTCCATCTTCCTCAATATCATTTACAAATGAAAAAGCAATTCCTTGAGCTATATTTTCCTTTATATTATATTTCTCGTTTAGGTCCGGGTACAGTTCATCAATTTTTTTACCGATATATATTTTTTTATAATATGTTACAAAACTACCGTTATTTGAAACTAAGAAAGAATAGCTATTAGTAAATGGTTTAATATTGTCGGATATTTTTTTAAAAGTTTCAAGTTCCACATCTAATCCTACAACACCTAGAAATTCATGATTTTTCATGAGAGGTACAACTACACTTGTTTCCAAAATTTCATTCCTCCCATCTTTTGAGTAGGAATAGTAATAAGGGTCCATAATTGTTATTTTTCCCCTTTCCTTGGGAAGATTATAAAATTCTCCCGTAAAAACTTCATCAGGATTAGTTTCATGAGATGAATCTAAAGCAATTTTATCACCTTGTTTATAATATAAAACGGCATAATTTCCAATAACAGTGCTGCCATATTTTCCTTTCCATTCGTCATCCAAATTATCAATTGAATGACTTTCCCAGGTAGTCCATGCAGAAATAAATTCTTTATTTTCTTTGAGTGATTTTATTAATACCTCATTTAAAAAAGCTCTTCTGTTTGGTTCATTAATAGTTTCAAATGATTCAAATACCTGACCAATAGACTCAATGGCATCAATATATTCAGTCAATTTGTTTTGAGTAAGATTTGCGTTTTCACGGGCATATGCATCAGTAAGATCTTTGGCATCTTTCAGCGCCATCTGTCGTAATTTATAACTGATATATCCCAAAGATAATATGAATACCAAAATGGAGGTTCCAAGAATATAAAGCAGTATTTTTGAATTTATACTTAGTTTAAATTTCATTCATCAGGCCTTTGAAACAAAAGTAAATATATATTTTAAAAATGAGGTATTAAAATAATAAAAGAAATTTTAATGTAAAAATTAGGTTAGAAATAAATTAATGAATAAACAAAACCAAAGTTGAAAGTGAGTATTTATTTTACTACATCAATAAGTATATTTATATTAAAAAGAGGCTGCTAAAAGTGAATTTTAAAACGGCCTCTTTGTTAAAGGTATTTTGTTTATTTTTTTCAATGCAGAGACATTCCTACTCGCTTTTCTCAAATTTTATTGATTCTATTGCTTTTTTCAATTCAGAACCCGGGGTAAATACCACCTTTACATTTGAAATTTTATTGGTATTGAATTCATCTGCCGAGTTTACACCCTCGCTTGAAAGTGATAAGCGTAATGTTCCAAGTGCACCTAGGCTAACACTTTTACCCATAACAAGGTATTTGGGAATGGATTCTAACAGGTTTTCAATAACATTGGAAACGTCTCCTCGCGAAAGAGAAGAGATTGCTGCTATTTCTTTCGCCAAATCTGTTTTACTTATTTTGCCGTCGTTTACAGCATTAGCATACCATTTTGACTGGTTGCGGTTTTGCGGGTTGGCCCGCTCGATTAATTTGTACTTCATAACTTTTTAATTTTGTGTTTCGATAAACGGCTTATTTAACGCCCTTTGAAACTGGTTAATAAATAATTTTAAATGAACGAATACTTCTACACGTGTCCGCGAAAATTTGCACACGTGCGGAAGAAAATTTGTACACGTGTCCGCGAAAATTTCTTCACGTGTGGAAAAAAATTTCTACACGTGAGAAAATTTACGTGCTCACGTATGCAATTAAATTTATGTTTGAAGAAAGGGTTTTTAATACTTTTTTCCCTTAACGGTTTGCCAAATTTATACTTTTTTTTAATAAATGAAAAATTAATAAACTGTTAAAAGAATTTAAAATTTAAATTATCCGGAGAATTATTAAGGATTGAAGGTGCTATATGTTTTATATTTTCATATTAAATCATTAAAAACATAAAATAAAAGAAATTATTTTAAGGTTCTTTTCTCTTAAAAGAAAAGAACCAATCCCGATAGCTATCAGCGATTTTGCAGTGTTAATTTGTTTTAGTATTTAGATAATTATTTTGCT
>CAZBZX010000550.1:0-2639 GCA_964496465.1 uncultured Bacteroidales bacterium | reverse complement strand
TTTATTTTTATATCATGTCGTTTAAACTCAATTGAACTAATATTTTCTGATACATAAAAATCGGCAATTTTTACAATTATTATTTCTTCAACTTCTGACTTATCTGGTATAAAAGCAGGGAATTTTTCTATATATCCAATAACAGGAATAACATTAAAATTACTAACTGGAATAAATAAAGGGGTTATTTGTCCAATTGTTTTTACATCCTTAATTTTTATTCCGATCTCTTCATTTGCCTCACGCAGTGCAGTTTCAATTATGTTTTTATCCTTATCCTCAAATTTTCCTCCCGGAAAACTAATTTGTCCGCTATGCGGACCAGGATATGAATTCCGTCTCATAAAAACAGTAGCTAATTCATCCTGGTATGGAAATAATAAAATTAACACACCTGCCTTTGTTGCCCCTACATTCAAGCGCTCAATCGGAACTGATATTTTAGGGGCCATTTTAAATTGAGCTTCTTCACCAGGTAATTTATTAATTGCATGATGCAAATAGCTATCGATTTTTTTAAAGTCCACTGTTCCAAAATTTCTTATTAAAGAAACACAAAATTATACTATTAGTTTATATAAATAGAATTTAATCAACCTTCCAATAAAACTTTATATCCCTCATTCATTTGTTTTTAGTTTTAGTTAACAAAATATGTGAATAACATTTTTTTAAAATTTATAAGCCACACAAAATAAATTATAATTTTGTTATTCATTAATGTTAAATCAGTAAAAACCAATTAATTGGCATCAATCAATAAGCAGGCAGAAACACCTCTGATGAAGCAATACAATAGCATTAAACAAAAACATCCTGATGCTATTTTGCTGTTTAGGGTGGGTGATTTTTATGAAACATTTGGGAGTGATGCCATAAAAACTTCCAGAATTTTAGGTATTACATTAACCCGACGCGCTAATGGGGCTGCTTCTTACGTTGAGCTTGCCGGATTTCCTCATCATGCATTAGATACCTATTTACCAAAACTAGTCAGGGCAGGAATGCGGGTTGCTATTTGCGACCAGCTTGAGGACCCAAAACTAACCAAAAAAATTGTTAAAAGAGGAATTACTGAGTTGGTCACTCCAGGCGTTTCATTAAATGATAATATCCTTGATCATAAATCGAATAATTTCCTGGCTTGTATACATTTTGCAAATAAAATTGCAGGAATAGCTTTTCTTGATATATCAACCGGTGAATTTTTAACAGCAGAAGGAAATTTTGAATATATCGATAGATTATTAAACAATTTTCAGCCGAAAGAAGTACTTTTTGAAAGTAGTAAAAAATCAATTTTCCTGGAAAATTTTGGCGATAAATTCTATACCTATAAGCTTGATGACTGGATATTTTCAGAAGATTCAGCCTACGAAAAACTAATTAAACATTTCCAAACCAACTCATTAAAAGGATTTGGTATACAAAACATGCAGTTTGGGATTGTTGCTTCAGGAGCCATTTTACACTATCTGGATCTTACCCAGCACGAAAACATGAAGCACATTACCAAAATTACCAGAATTGAAGAGGATAAATATGTATGGCTTGATAAATTTACCGTTCGAAATCTTGAACTTTTCCATCCATTAAATCCAGGTGGAAAATCATTGCTTGATATTATTGATCATACCATTTCACCCATGGGATCAAGAATGTTGAAAAGGTGGATGGCTCTTCCTTTAAAATCTATTCATGCAATAAATGAACGACTATCAACTGTTGATTTTTTAATTGAAAATGAAAAAATCAATCGTAATTTTTCAGAACAAATAAAAAAAATTGGAGACTTAGAAAGGATCATATCTAAGGTTTCTACTTGTAAAATTAATCCCAGGGAAGTCAATCAACTTAAATATGCATTGGATGCTATTATTCCAATTAAAAATGAATGCCAGGAGAGTTCCATAGAGGCACTTCAAAAAATTGGCGAACAACTCAATCCATGCGACCTAATTAAAAATCGCATAAAAAATGAGATCAATGAAGACCCTCCAAATGCTTTAAATAAAGGAAATGTAATATCAAATGGGGTGTCAGATGAACTGGATGATTTAAGAAAAATACGCACTTCAGCTAAAGATTATTTGCTGCAAATTCAGCAAAGGGAAATTGATCAAACCGGTATTTCTTCCTTAAAAATAGCCTACAATAATGTTTTTGGTTATTATATTGAAGTTAGAAATACACATAAGGATAAAGTTCCTGGAGACTGGATTCGCAAACAAACACTGGTAAGCGCTGAAAGATACATTACTCCTGAATTAAAAGAATTTGAAGAAAAAATTTTAGGCGCTGAAGAAAAAATTCTTGAACTGGAAACAAAACTATATAACGATCTAATACAAAGTTTAGTTGATTATATCATTCCCATTCAGTTAAATGCCAGTTTAATTGCCAAACTCGACTGTTTATTATCGTTTACAAATAGTGCCATTGAAAACAATTACTGCAAACCTGAAATTAATGAGTCCGTAATAATAAACATCGATGAAGGCCGTCATCCTGTGATTGAAAAACAACTCCCCATTGATGAAGCTTATATTTCTAATAGTGTGCTTCTTGATAATTCAGACCAACAAATTATTATTATAACAGGGCCCAATATGGCTGGAAAATCGGCCCTTTTAAGACAA
>CAZBZX010000549.1:0-2652 GCA_964496465.1 uncultured Bacteroidales bacterium | reverse complement strand
TCTAAAAGTTATTCTGCTTATACCAAACTGCCGCATATACCCTTTTGGTCTACCTGTAAGTGTGCATCTGTTATGAAGTCGAATCGGGTTTGAATTTCTTGGCAATCGACTTAATCCAATATAATCACCTTCAGCTTTTAGTTTTGCTCTCTTTTCTGCATATTTATCAACTAATTTCTTGCGTCTTACTTCACGCGCTTTCATTGATTCCTTTGCCATATATTAATTCTTTTTTAAATTTTTAAAAGGTAATCCAAATTCTCGTAATAATGCATAGCCTTCTTCATCGGTATGGGCTGATGTAACAAATGTGATCTCAACACCTAAAATTTTGCTTATTTTATCCATATCAACCTCAGGAAAAATGATATGCTCAGAAATTCCTAATGTATAGTTTCCCCTACCATCAAATTTCGAATTAATTCCTTTAAAATCTCTGATTCGAGGTAAAGCAACATTTATTAATCGTTCCAGAAATTCGTACATTCTATCTTTTCGTAATGTAACTTTTGTACCAATAGGCATCTTTTTTCGAAGTTTAAAATTCGAAATATCTTTTGTAGCAATTGTTTGTACTGCTTTTTGACCAGCAATTAATGTTAACTCTTCAGTAGCAACATCAATTAATTTTTTATCTGCAACAGCCTGACCTACACCTTGATTCAATATGATTTTCTCAAGTTTCGGAACCTGCATAATACTTTTATATTTAAATTCCTCTTTTAATGCAGGGATAATTTCCTCGCTGTATTTTTTTCTTAAGTTAGGTGTGTAGTCCATTACTTAATTTCCTCCCCAGATTTTTTAGAATACCGAACTAATTTTCCTTTGTCATCCAATTTTCTTCCAATACGAGTTGCTTCCCCTGTTGAAGGATCAACAAGTAATAAGTTAGAAATATGTATAGGTGCTTCTCTTTTCAATATTCCACCTTGTGGGTTTTGTGAATTTGGTTTTGTATGTTTAGAAACCATATTAACACCTTCAACAATAGCCCGTTCTTTTTTTCTCATTACTTCCAAAACTCTTCCTTGCTGTCCTTTTGATTCGCCAGTAATTACAGTAACGGTATCACCTTTTTTTATGTGTAATTTTTTCTGCATTGAAAAATCTTTTTAATTATAATACTTCAGGTGCTAATGAAACAATTTTCATATATCCTTCGCGCAATTCTCTTGGAACCGGGCCAAAAATACGTGTACCTCTAACTTCATCTAAATTATTTAATAGTACAACTGCATTATCATCAAATCTGATATATGATCCATCAACTCTTCTAACTTCTTTCTTTGTTCTCACAACAACAGCTTTTGAAACTGTTCCTTTTTTAATATCCCCTGATGGTAAGGCACTTTTAACAGTTACAATTATTTTATCGCCTATTGAAGCATATCTTTTCTTTGTTCCACCAAGAACTCGAATACATAAAACTTCTTTTGCACCGCTATTATCTGCTACGTTTAATCTACTTTCCTGCTGTATCATGGTTATTTCGCTCTTTCAAGAATTTCAACTAATCTCCAGGTTTTATTTTTACTTAATGGCCTGGTTTCCATTATCTTAACAACGTCTCCAATATTACTTGAATTTTCTTCATCATGTGCCATAAATTTTGACGTTTTGTTAATGAACTTTCCATATATTGGATGCTTAACTTTTCTCTTCACCTCAACAATAATTGATTTTGTCATTTTATTGCTTACTACAGTTCCGACACGTTCTTTTCTTAAATTTCTTTCCATTTATATTAACTTTCAGAATTTTCGTTTGATTTACTACGACTATTAAGTTCAGATAAAAGTCTAGCAATATTTCTCCTTGTATCTCTAATCTTTAGAGGATTTTCAAGAGGTGAAACTGCATGATTTAATTTTTGGCGGATTAAGAAACCCTTTTCATTATCAATTCTCTCAAGCAATTCTTGTTTTGTAAGTTCTTTAATTTCAGATGCTTTCATCACTTCTTAATTAAATAATTTCTTCATAATCATGTCTAACAACAAATTTTGTAGCTATTGGTAATTTCTGTGCACCTAGTCTCAAAGCTTCTTTTGCAACATCAAATGGTACTCCATCAATTTCCATTAATATCCTGCCTGGAGTAACTGGACTAACAAATCCCTCCGGTGCTCCCTTACCCTTACCCATACGTACTTCAGCGGGTTTTTTCGTAATTGGTTTATCAGGAAATATTCTAATCCATAATTGACCTTCACGTTTCATATAGCGAGTAATTGCCTGACGTGCAGCTTCAATCTGTCTTCCTGTTATCCAATGGGAATCTAATGCTTTAATTGCAAAACTACCAAAAGCCAACTGATTTCCTCTTTGGGCATTACCTTTCATCTTACCCTTTTGGCTTCTCCTGTATTTTGTCTTTTTTGGTTGTAACATTCCTCTATATTATTATACTATTTTCTTCTTTTTTTATTAAACTTCGACTTTGGTCCTCCACTATTAGGACCCGAGGCCTTAGCAACAATGTTTGGTGTTAGGTCTCTTTTACCATATACTTCACCATTACAAATCCAAACTTTAATACCAATTGCGCCAACTTTTGTATGCGCAACACTTAATGCATAATCAATATCAGCTCTTAATGTGTGTAAAGGAATTCTTCCTTCCTTATATGTTTCACTTCTAGCCATTTCTG
>CAZBZX010000548.1:0-2658 GCA_964496465.1 uncultured Bacteroidales bacterium | reverse complement strand
ACTTCAACTATTATCTTGTATGCCATCGTAAACTCTGGCTGTTTGCCAATGGTATAAACATGGAGCACACCAGCGAGCTGGTTGAAATGGGTAAACTCATCCATGAAAACACCTACCCCCAACGCTCCGAAAAATACAGCGAGATTGAACTCGACGGGGTAAAAATTGATTATTACGATGCCAGGAATAAAGTAGTGCACGAAGTAAAAAAGAGCAACAGTCACGAAGAGGCCCATGAGTGGCAAGTAAAATATTACATTTATGTACTGGAACGTAATGGCATTGAAGGGGCAACAGGAATACTCGAATATCCCAAATTGCGCGAAACAAGGGAAGTGTTGCTGAGCGATTCCGACAGGAAAGAAATTATAAAGATTGAAACTGACATTAAAAAAATTATCTCTTCCGAAAATTGTCCTGATAAATTAGTGCAAAAACGCTGCAAAAATTGCAGTTATTTCGATTTTTGCTGGTGTGAAGAATCAACAGAAATAACTTAAAACAGAATTAGATGAATAATCAAATAAAACTTTCACCCGAGAAGTACTTAATTACCAAAGCTAACAATTTACCATTTCATGAATGTTATATTAACAGTGATTGGAATGAAGGGGGATTGGCTTCTATTGTAATAAGTAAAAAAATGCCGTCAGGTAAAATTATTGTTGGTATGTATATGATTGATATTTTTTGCCTTGGCTTAAAAAATACACTTTTTAAGTTTGCGCTAACCGAATTGGAATATCAGGATTTTTTAAATGAAATCAATCAGCGGTATAACCTTGTTATATGTTCATTAAACACTGCACATAATATAATTTACGGTGGTATTGATTACGCAGAAGAGTTGGGGTTTAAGCCCCATGAAAAATTTAAATTTACAGAATTTTTGTTAAATACAGACTTGATTGATAACGGGATTGACAACCTTGAATTCGGCAAAAATGGTAAGCCCTTTTATTGCTCAGGCCCGTTTGATGATACAAAAAAAATATTAGGGATACTCATGCAAAATATTGGTGAAGGAAATTTTGATTTTCTTTTAAATGATAATGAATTTTAATAACATGGATTTAAGATACCTTCATTGTTTTAAACAGTAAAAAATGAAAAAAGTATATTATCTTTTTAATCCCGGGCGGTTATCCCGTAAAGATAACACCCTTAAATTTACATCGGTTGATGAAGAGGGCAAGGAACTCGATTCGAAATACCTGCCTGTTGAAGCTACCGAAGAACTTTACGTTTTCGGTTCGCTCGATGCCAACAGCGCTTTATATAATTTTTTAGGTAAAAATGATATTGCCGTGCATTTTTTCGACTATTACGAAAATTATACCGGGTCGTTTATGCCCCGCGATCAATTGTTATCAGGAAAAATGATTATTGCCCAGGCAAATTATCATACAAATAAAGCCAAACGAATGGAAATAGCCTGCAAGTTCATTGATGGCGCTTCGTTTAACCTGGTTAAAAACCTTAAATATTATAATAATCGTGGAAAAGATTTAGAACCCATAATTGAAAATATTGAAAAATACCGCCAAAGTATTAAGAATTTAAAAACCATAGATGAATTAATGGGAATTGAGGGAAATATAAGACAAATGTATTACGAAGCTTTCTCGTTAATAATTAACAACTTTGAAATGGGCAACCGTACCAAACAGCCGCCGCAAAACGAAGTAAACGCCCTTATTTCATTTGGTAATATGATGTGTTATAGTCAATGCTTGCGGGCAATCCATCAAACCCAGTTAAATTCCACCATAAGTTATTTACATTCACCTGGTGAAAGACGGTTTTCGCTTGCCCTGGATTTAGCCGAAATATTTAAACCAATTATTGTTGACAGGATTATTTTTAAAGTACTAAATAAAAAAGAAATACAGGAAAAACACTTTGATAAACAATTGAACAAATGCCTGCTAAACCAAACCGGGAAAAAAATATTTGTACAATCATTCGAAGAAAGGTTAAATGAAACTATCCAGCACCGGTCATTGAAACGTAATGTTAGTTATAAACACCTTATTAAGCTTGAATGCTATAAATTAAGCAAACATTTATTAAACATTGAAGAATACAAACCTTTTAAAATGTATTGGTAATGTATGTATTATTGGTATATGATATTGGAGAAAAACGGGTAGGTAAAATGCTCAAACTTTGTCGCAAATACCTGAACTGGATACAAAATTCGGTATTCGAGGGCGAAATTACTGAAGTAAAAATTGAAGAGCTAAAAATAAAAGCAAAAAAAATTATGAAGGAAGAAACTGACAGTTTAATTATTTTTAAAAGCCGGCAGGAAAAATGGCTTGAAAAAGAGATTATAGGCCATGAACGTAACCCGCTTGACTACATTTTATGAATAAAAATAATTGTCGAACTATATAATTTTATATAGTTTGCATTTAAATACTAAACAAAGGTTCATTGACATGTTGGAATATAAAGGCTTATCGGAGGTTGTCAATACACGGTATTTTTTATACTTTTACCATCCGACAACAATTTAAAAATAAAAATGGGTGTTAATTTTGAAATAGGTATTGGATAACAGCTATTTATAAATTATTACCGATGGCTTATAATCGCACCATATTGGAATTGAAATTGATTTAGTTAATGGATTTCTAGCAACGTATTGTTCTT
>CAZBZX010000547.1:0-2663 GCA_964496465.1 uncultured Bacteroidales bacterium | reverse complement strand
TTTTTTATTGGTTATGATTAACTACAACTTTTAGTTTCCACCTTCCCGATAAATAATAAAGATAAGAAAATCCCAATCCAATTATCCATGCTATTGGTGCAGCCCACCATATGCCCTTCACTCCCATTTCTATTGGAATGTTCATATTAAATGAAAAATTAAAAAAATGTATTTGTGTATAGAAACCTCGCGAAAGAATATAGGATAAAGGAACCCGGACTAACCACAATGAAATTAATGTTATAAACATCGGAATAATCGTATCCCCAGCACCGCGAAGTACCCCATTAGTTAAAAACAAAGCAGTAAATACAAGATAAAATGAACTAATAATAATTAAATATTCATTTCCAATTGAAATTACATTTAAATCAGTTGTAAATAATGCCATTAAATATTTACCAAATAACAAGACTATTATTGTTACAATAACAGAAACAGAAGCAGACATGTAAAAAGTGGCTAAAAACCCAGATTTAACCCTTTCAACTTTATTTGCTCCCAAATTTTGACCTACAAACGTAGATAGAGCAACTGCAAAGTTCATTGCCGGCAAAACTGCCAATGAATCGATCCTCATTGCAGCGGTATATCCAGCTATAACATCAGTGCCGAATGTGTTTACAATTCCCAAAAGTGCCATAAAACCAATGGAAACAAACGTATGCTGTATACCTGATGGTAAACCAATTCGCATACTTTCCTTAAAAATCTTCTTATCGAATACTAATCCTTTAAATGAAAACTGGATAATTTTATGCGATTTATTTAAATATATAATTGCAATTATAAAAGCACTAGCTTGAGAAATAATAGTAGCCCATGCAGCTCCTTCAATTCCCATCTTAAACACAATAATAAATAATAAATCAAGAATGATATTTAATATGGTGGAAATGGCTAAAAAAAATAACGGTGTTTTCGAATCACCTAGTCCCCTCAAAATAGCACTTACTCCATTAAAACCAAAAAAGAAAATTAAACCGGTTAAATAAATATTCAAATATGCTTTTGCTTGCGGCAGGACATCCATAGGTAATTTAAGCATTATAAATATTTCATCAGTAAATGGGATACCTATTGCTGTTAAAACAATTGATGAAAAAAATAAAAAAATAAATATAGTATCTATTGTTCGTTTCACGTTATTTATATCTTTTGCACCAAAATATTGTGAGATAATAATAGTTGCACCCATAGCAACACCAATTACTAATGAGATTAAAGTAAAAATAACAGGAAAAGAAGCACCTACTGCAGCTAATGCTTCTTTTCCCAAAATTCTTCCAACAACAATACTGTCAACTACATTATAAAGCTGTTGTAATAAATTTCCTATAACCATTGGTAATGCAAAATAAAAAATCAAGCTACTCTCTTTTCCAACAGTTAGATCTTTCATTATTGTTTATCAATTATATATTTCATTCTTGATAATGCCTCAGAAATAATAGATCTTGGGCAGCCAATATTCATGCGTTGAAATCCTTCACCTCCTGGACCAAACATGGGCCCATCATTAAATCCAATCTTAATTTTATTTATAAATAATTCGTTCAATTCTTTCTCATTATATCCTAAACTGGCACAGTTCAACCACAATAAATATGTTACTTCTGGTTTTTTAAAACATATTTTTTGAATATTTTCATTTAAATAATTATCCACAAATTGCACATTCCTATCAAGGTACTGAATCAGTTCTTCAAGCCATTCTTCTCCTTCATTATATGCCGATTCTAAAGCTACTAATCCAAATATATTGCCCATACCGATATGAAGACTTTGAATCTCTTGATTTAACATTCGGTATAACTTCTTGTTCTTTGTAACAATAACTGAACTTGCTAATCCTGCAATATTAAATGTTTTGCTAGGAGCATATAAGGTGATAGTGTTATCTAAAAAATTGGAATTTAAACTTGCTATCGGTATATGTATATTTGGTTTGTAAATAATATCTGCATGAATCTCGTCTGAAATTATGGTTATATTATTTTTCACACAAATATCTCCAAGCCTGATTAATTCTTCTTCATTCCATACCCTGCCAACCGGATTGTGTGGATTTGATAAAAAAATCATCTTAGTTTTATTGTCAATAATTTGCTCAAGATTTTTAAAATCGATTGAATAATTATTATTACAATTTATAAGTTTATTGTAAACTACTTTTCTCTTATTTTCTTTTATAACATGAAAAAACGGATGATAAACAGGAGGTTGAACTATTATTTTATCTCCAGGTTCAGTTAATGCCTGAATACAAAAAGCCAATGACGGGACAACACCGGGAGAGAAAAGTATCCATTCTTTAGAAATTTCCCAACGGTATCTCTTTTTTACCCAACTAATTACTGAATTATAAAAATTATTAGATTTGATTGTATAACCTAAAACTTCATGGTTCAATCTTTTTTTTATTGATTCTATAATAAAATCAGGGGTTTTAAAATCCATATCTGCAACCCACATGGGTAGAATATCATTTCTTTTAAATATCGGTTCTAGAAAATCATATTTAAATGAATCTGTTCCCTTTCTTTCAATTATTTCATCAAAATTGTATTTCATCATTTAAAATAGATAAAAAAAAATAAGGGCTATCAGCCAGAAGTGGTCGGAAGAAAATTCCGGCCACTTTTTTTAGGTTTTCCCGAAAA
>CAZBZX010000546.1:0-2664 GCA_964496465.1 uncultured Bacteroidales bacterium | reverse complement strand
TTATTAATTATTCTAATCCTTGAAAATCTTTACATCCCTACTCGTAATAAGAAATTGATATTTAGAGTAATTTTTTTGATATTCATATCCTCATTGATTGTAATATTAATACAAGAATTCTTAAAAAAAGATTTTTTTTTCAATTCCAATATCAGAATAGATGAAAGAAGCATTTCCTATACTGATTTCAGATTAGTATCTATTTTTTCCTGGAACGAAGGATCTATGGCATTTGGTCTCTGCTTTTTACCCATACTGTCAATTATATTAGGAGAGTATTTAAAAGAACAGAAAAAATTCGTATACTTACTTCTGTTTTTGGGACTAATTGTCACTGTTTTGAACAGGTCGAGGATTACCATTGTACTTTATGTGGTCCTATTATCACTTATAGTAATTTATAAAGGATTTAAATTTCAAATAATAATACAAAATACCTTTTTATTCATTTTGGGAATATTGTTAACTTTTTTTGTTTTAAAAAGTATTAATGTAGATGTCGATCGAATTATTAAATACAGAATACTTGAAAAAGATAGGGGTGGAATATTACATGGATCTGCAGGAACTAGAATTCTTGCATTTAAGGTTTTTGGAAAAGTATTTCCCGATGCACCTGTGTTTGGTAAAGGTAGAAGCTTTAGAGCAGGCGAGGGATTTCAGGATATTAAACTAAGCAGATTGCTAGCAGGAAGATCATACCAAATCCATGTGGGTTATTTATCCTTACTTTATTATTATGGAATTTTTGGAGGGATTATATATGCCTTAACTTTAATTCTATTGACAACTAAACTCTATAAAGATGCCAAATACACCTTATATTGGGGGCCACTAGTTGCCTGGATAATGTTTCTTGTTAATAATCTAACTGATGTTTTTCTTAATCTTGATATATATGGAATAGTGGTTGCCTTTTATTTTAATAGTTATTATGTACAAAAAAAGAATCGAGAAATTGAACTAGGAGAAAATAATGATTTGGAATTGGATATTGAACTACAGTAAAACTTAATCTTCCTATCAATAAGTAGTTGAATTTAGATTTAAAATGAAAATTACACGCATACTAATAAAATTCTTACCAACTTTTAAAAATGCCTTTTTATATTTTGGTGGATCTATCATTCAATTATTTATTGGGATTTTTACTTCGCCTATTTTTGCTCGTAACTTATCTGCCGAAGAATTTGGCATTTTAGGATATTACAACTCATTAGCCTCCATCATTCTTCCTTCCACCATACTATCGCTCCAAGTATATTATATAATGAAATACTTTAGGCAAAATGAAGAAGAAAATAAACAATTGTTTTCTACATTAATTATATTTCTCAGTATATTTAACATATTAGGGCTTTCTGCTGTTTATGGTGTTCTTTATGGTTATTTTACGCTTCGAAATGTTAGTGTTCCATTCTTTCCATATAGTGCGATTTTACTTATTTCAATGTTTCTAGAAGTACATAAAACATTTGCACTCATCGATTTTAGAGTACGAAAAAAGGCTTTTAGTTACTTTATACTAGTTACTTCCTTTGGTATTATTAATGTTGGTACTGCTTTATTACTGGTTGTAAAGTTTAATGGAGGAGCAGCTGGTAGAATGGCAGGATCATTAATAGCAAGTTTTATTCTTACTGTTTATATAGTATACTACTTTAGACATTCCCTTCATTTTAAATTGAACTTAAAACTTGTTTATGATGGGCTTCGTTTTTCTTTTCCAATGATAATATCTGCCTACTTCTATCTTCCCATGGCCAACTTGGACAGAATTCTATTAGAAAGGTTAGACAATATTTCTGAATTGGGATACTACTCAATTGGTTTCAATATTGCAAATTATCTTAATGTAGCGGCAAAGTCATTAATGACTGCGTTTGAACCAGACCTGATAAAGTATATAATTGCAAAGAACACCGCAAAATTCATACTTAGCTGTTTTGTTTATGCAATAAGCTTATTATTTATTACAGCCGTGTTTTTATTGGTTTCAAAACCCTTAGTAGATTTCCTAACCAGTGGGCGATACACAAGGGCATACATTTATGCAAATTATGGTGCAGTTACATTCTTAATTATGAATCTCGGAAGTATTCCAAATACCTTCATCCTTGCTTTGCAGAAATCAAAATATATGTTATACATAAATATAATAGCAGGCATTATTGGTCTTTTAGTTTATAAGTTATTTATTGCCCGCTGGCAATTTATTGGTGGAAGCTATGCAAGAATTATCGTCGCATTCACGTATTTATTAACTATTTCAATTTTCATATTAACTATGATTTATAAACACAAATCTTCTAATCAGTAAAAAAATGAAAATAGCACCAGTTGCATTAATTGTATATAATCGGCCAGAAACAACAAAAAAAGTACTTGATAAAATACGTCAAGTTAGGCCTGATAAATTATATATAATCGCCGATGGTCCAAGGCCAAGCAATGTACAAGATGAAAAATCATGCAAGGAAGTATTGAATATTGTCGATTCAATTGACTGGGATTGTGAGGTTAAAAAAAATATTTCTCCTATTAATCTGGGCTGCGGTAAACGTCCTAGTTCAGGAATTAGTTGGGTATTTGAACATGAAGACAGGGCTATTATATTGGAAGATGACTGTCTCCCTGCTCTATCCTTTTTCTCCTTTTGCACTG
>CAZBZX010000545.1:0-2669 GCA_964496465.1 uncultured Bacteroidales bacterium | reverse complement strand
ATGTTTGATATCGTTGAAAAGGGATTAAGCATTATGCAGTTTAATATAGAAAGTACTGCAATACTAAAAGTTGATGAGGCAAAAGATATAGAAGATAAATTGAATAAAATGAGAGATAACTTTAAAAAAGAACATTTGAAAAATGTAGAAAAAAATAAATACAATTATTTTACTGGGGTTATTTATAACGATATAATTTGTGAAACAGAAAAACTAGGAGATTATATTATTAATATTACAGAAGAACTGGAAGATATAAACGAAAAACAAAAAATGAAATTTGTTGGCTAGATTTATATAAAAATAAAACTTACTAGTATAAATAAAGGCAGAAGTATAATCAGAGAAAATGTATACATGTACTTAAAAAAATGCGGCATATCAATATTGTTATGTTCCGCAATGGCTTTTACCATAAAATTAGGGCCATTTCCTATGTAAGTCATACTACCAAAAAAAACAGCTGCAATGGATATGGCTTTTAATAGTGACTCAGGTACACTTGCAATAATATTATCTTGAGCAAATATCGTGGTAAAATACCCTTGAAGTCCTTGTGCTAAGGAATGCATTGATACTGCAGTTGGAGCATTATCTAAAAAACTGCTTAATCCCCCGGTAACAAAATAAAATTGTGAAGGATTTGTAATGCCCAGATTGAAGGCATTTTGTTTTAAATAAATCAGGGCGGGGGTCATGGTAATAAAAATACCCAGAAACAAATAGGCCACTTCAATTATTGGTTCCCATTTAAAATTATTTGATAACCGGGTTTTTTTTGGCGTGAAAATAAGGGATAGCAAAGTCAATATTACTATAACTATTTCACGTATAAATGTGAGATTATTATTTAGTCCAATTTCAGGAATTGACTGTTTATTTAAAAAAGCAACCGAAAGTAATACTCCTCCAAGAAAAAGGAAATTAATTTTTCCTTTTAACCGAACAGGTAATTTACTATCAAGTGCAAGTTCAACAACTTTATATGTTTCCTTTTTTTTAAAATAATAGATATCAATTAAATAATAAGTTATTAATAAAGTTGAGTTAACAAAAATCCATTCAGGTATTAATTTAAAAAACCATGTAAATGGGGCACCTCTTAAATAAAGCAAAAAAAGCGGAGGATCTCCCAATGGAGTCAGTAAACCACCACAATTGGCCACTATTGCAATAAAAAATAAAACAGTATGAATTTTATATTTTCTGTCTAAATTAATTGTAAGAAGTGGCCTGATTAGTATCATAGCTGCTCCGGTTGTTCCTATGAATGATGCCAGAATTGCCCCTATTGCTAAAACAAGTGTGTTCATGCTTGGTTTAGCCGGAACAAAGCCAACTAATAAAACACCTCCAGTAATAATATATAGCGAACCAAGTAAAATAATAAATGGAATATAATCATAAAGCATCTGATGCAATAATTCATGAGAATATCCTTTTATTAGCAGAAAAATAGATGTAGGAATACCTAAGGCTAAAGAAGTAATCAACTGAGTATTGTTTTTTTCCCATTTATGTGGTAATAGTATAGGGCCAATTGCAATGGCAGAAAGCATTAAAATAAAGGGAATAATTGTGTAGACCTCAATGGAATTATCAGGTAAATGCATTATTTGAATTTAATAAGTAAATTAATTCTTGCTATAAAACAAACTTTTCTTCAATACACTCACTGATTTGTATGTATTTATTAAATAATAAATTTACTTATTAAACAATAGAATTCAATATTGGTTTATTTTAACTTATTATTTTCCTAAAGTCCTAATAGTAATCCTAATAATATTATAAGGATACTATCATAATAAAAAAGAGGTCATAGCAAGCAGATTTGCATACAATGACCTCAAAATATTTTAAATTTTTAATTTAAAACTACACTACCAGGCTGGAAGCAATTAAAAAAGTAGCTGCAAATGCAATAATTGCATAAAGTTCGGGGAATACAGCTAAAATAAGTGTATTTCCAAATACATCATGGCCATCACCTATACTTGCAATACCATTTGACGTTACAGCACCTTGTTGTCTTGCTGAAACCAGGGCAACTGCCCCTAAAAATACACCCATGGCTAAAACGGCTACTCCATTAAAATATGACATTTCAGGAGTAACTATCTTATATAATTTGTCTATTACAAAATATCCTCCAAAACCATATAAACCCTGTGTGCCGGGTAATGCAGCCAGGAGCATGTAATTACCAAATTTGTCGGGACTTTTCTTTAAAGCGCCAATAGAGGCATTGCCTCCCATTACAACTCCAATTGCACTTCCAATTCCTGATAAAGCAATCATTATTGCTAAACCCGCATAAGCTAAAATAATCGGTGTGTTCATAAAATTTTTCTCCTATTTTTATTAATAATATTTTTATTTCGAAAATGGTCTATATTGTTTACCATTACCGGTAAATCCGGCATTTTTATAAAATTCAACAAATGTTAAACGCATGGGGTGCACGAAAGCTCCTAAACAAGCCATGAATATATTTAATCCATGGCCAATTATTAGTACAACAATAAATAATAGCCAGCCAACAATTCCCATACCAAGAAACTGAGAAGCAATTTGGTTAAATACCAAGCCTAATATAGCACTTGAAATTCCAATTGCAAATAATCGGATATATGATAATAAATCGCCAAAAACTCCAGTAATTACAT
>CAZBZX010000544.1:0-2672 GCA_964496465.1 uncultured Bacteroidales bacterium | reverse complement strand
TCCCCTAAGGAACGTCCCAGCACCTCCGCTTTCACTCCCAGCGTGGCATCCATGCCGCCGTACAACTCCCACCACGGATCCGCAAAGACATCCGCTTCCAGCTCCAGATAGGGCGTCACTGCGGCAAACGCACCTGTGACGCCGTAGAGCATCAAGCTCAGTGGTGGGTCAATGTACCCCTTGAGATCCGCACCGGCAGATAGTCTGGGTGGCTCGAAGGCGAAAGAATTGCTCAAGCTCGAGACGGCCGACCAGTTGCCCTCCTCATAGCGCAATCCAGCAGACACCTCGGCTTGCTGCATGACACTCGTGGTGATCCCCACAGTGACGTCACCGTCGGCGCGGACATAGATGGGCATCTCGATGACAAACACAACCGGCACGGGGCCAACGAACACGATGATGGTACCCAGGTGTAACCGCGCGATCTCAATATACAGTTCAGCACTTACGAGTTCTACCTCAACTTCGAACTCGAGTTCGACCGTCTCTTCGACATTTAGCGCGAACTCCAGCTCCTCTACCGCCCAGTTTCTCACCACGAGATCGAAATCGAGGTCGGGTGCTAGCTCCAGACTGCCGTTCACCTTGAGCTGGTCATCGGTCGTACCGTGGTTGCCATCATCGTCATACAGCACGACGTCATTCATCTCAAAGTAGAAACTGTCTCGGGTGAATTGTGCCGGTTCCACCAGAATCACGCCTTGAAGCGCAGCCATCGACTCGATGTCCGATGGTGTCAGGCGCTTCGAGATGCTGACCTCTCCCTGCTGGATAGCCTCATCGAGCGAGGCATCTTCAGTCTCAATGATCACCTGTCCGCCTTGCTCAGAAACCGACGTCACTCTGCGCAGGAAACCATACGGCGCAGCTGCCGATACACTGCCCACGATGATATCGCCCGCCGCCACACTCTGGAGGTCCGCCGTGGACTGCGTAAAGGTAAACACCGTCCCATCGCCCGAGATCGAGGACAGGTACTGCGTGGTCTCCGGCGGCAGCACCTCGGTGCTGTCCGGGATGATCGGTGGCATATCGGAGGCCGAGGATAGGACCAGGGGCAGATAGACGGTGTTCGGCCCGATTCGGGCGACTGCTCTGGGGCTGTTGGAGATCGAGGACACGTTCGATTCCTCGTCGCACGCCTTGATAGCGAAGTGGTACGCCCGGCCCGGCGTCAAGCCGGAGACGATCATGCTCTGTACACTGCCCGCCGGGCTTGGGCTCGGCTCACCGGTTACGTCTTCCGATGTGTCCCAATTGCCCTCGGTGATCAGCGTCGTGTTGCACCGCACAGTGTAGGACGTTGCCGTGCCTGTGCTGGCGTCGTCCCCGGGCGCGGTCCAGCTCAGTTCAACGGTGCCAGCTGCTGCGCCAGTGCTGGCCACGAGGTTGGCGACCACACCCGGAGGTACCGCGTCAGCCTGTGCGATCACGGGCGGAGCAGGCGGCACCGTCGGCGCAAGCACGGCAAGCAGTGTCACTAGCATGAGGACACGGCACACGACAAAGCTCGTGGATTTCATCTGACGATCCTTTCCCGCCCATAGCTCAGAGCGCGAGCAGATGCCGCCACTGATCGAGAGCCATCTGGCTTGGCGGCCAGGGAAAAACGGTTGCTTGGCCATGGCCGGTAAGGGCTGACTAGGGTCTGTCCTGAATACAGTCAAGAACTGAGGATCGGCATGCCATCAGCGCCGAGCGTCTAGGGAGTGAGAATGAACAACTCCCCCGATTGGGATTCCCACTGCAGCACCTCAGCCTCGCCATCCGGAGACTCGACAGCCGCCTTGACGAGGGCAACGCGCCGATACCTTCGCCTGCGTTCATATCATCAAGATCGTGCGATGGCAGTCGCGACTGGCTAACGAATGAGCTCAGCCGCGGATATGAGCTGTAGAACGCGGCGCACTGCTGGAGGGCCACTACTTGAGCCTAGGATGTCTCCCTGGCAGGATTGAGGCGCTGAGTGAGTGCTTCCAGTCCCACTTCACCAGCAAGACCGTAGGACGGCGGCCACTCAAGCGCATTCTTGCTTGGCGGCCATATTTGCACCAGCGCCTGATCCCAAGGCCCGTCGCTAACGTCGTAGGTTACTCTTATGTTTCCAGGTATCTCTACACCAGTCTTGATGCTCACGACTTGGAGTGCGAGTGAGCCAAAAGCCATCGTGACAGCGAACGCGTGCACTCCATCATCGCCGGCCGCGGTCCGAAGATCCTTTGCCGCGCTGTAGACGTCTGGTTGGTCGACGCACTTGGCGATCCAGACTGATGTGCGCCGTGGGATTGCGTTCTTGGCCCGCATCAGTCGCCGCTCTTTGTCCGAGTAGAACCAAGCTTGCCTGGAATCGATGGTTTCCAGGACCATGGCAGTCTTTACCGCCCACAGCGCAAGGACATACTGAGTCGAAGCATCCAGGAGCCTAAGTACACAGTTTCGCAATTTCGCACTGTGTTTACCAAGGTGCGAACAACGAGTATAATACTGGGCTTGGAGGTGCAGCATGAGAGGTCCCAAGCCCCAGAATCCAATCAAGTTAACACCCAAAGAAGAACACACCTTGCGCACGCTGGTGAATGCGCGCAATAGCCCTCAAGGGAAGGTCGTCCGAGCCCGCATTCTGTTGGCCGCCTTCGACCATCCGGAGTGGAGCAATCAGCAGATTGCCC
>CAZBZX010000543.1:0-2676 GCA_964496465.1 uncultured Bacteroidales bacterium | reverse complement strand
CATTTTAATTTTAGGTATTTTGTTTGCAAGTGCTACCTCTGCCATTGTGAGTATTATGCAGTATTTTAGTAAAGAAACCTTACTTAAGGCTTACGTTATTTGGTCTATGGGCAGCCTGGCTGATGTTACAAAGAGCAGATTAATATTTTTGTTACTATTTACTTCTATTGGTATTATATTGACCTTTTTATCTTCTAAAACCTTAAATGCTTTATTACTGGGCGAAATTTATGCCCGAAGTATGGGTGTGAATATCACATTATCTCGAACAATAATATTTATTTCAACTGGTATAATGGCAGGAACTGTTACTGCATTTTGCGGCCCTATAGGATTTATTGGTATTGTTATTCCTCACATAGCAAGAATATTACTTAAAACATCAAATCATTTTATATTAATCCCCGGTTCCATACTTATCGGTGCAATTATCATGTTAATTAGCGATTTAATTTCGCAATTACCAGGTTCAGGAAGTAATATTCCTATTAATTCTGTAACAGCGATGATTGGGATACCTGTTATTATCTGGATAATCTATAAAAGAAAAAAAATATCTTCTTAAAATGGATAATGATACAGATAAAATATTAAGAATTAGTGATCTGGAAATTGGCTATTTTCATAATAAAAAAAGGACTTCTGTATTTAATAATATTTCATTATCTGCCAGGAAAGGTGAATTAGTTGGTTTAATTGGCAAGAATGGAATTGGTAAAAGCACTTTATTGAAAACCATTGCAAGATTAAATAAAAGGTTAGCTGGAGAAATATTTTTAAATAATAAAAAAATACTTGATTATGATTTGAGAGAATGGGCAAAAAATATATCTTTTGTATCAACAGATCCATTAAATATTTCAAACTTAACAGTTAAGGAATTAATTTCCCTGGGCCGGCACCCTTATACTAACTGGATGTTTTTATTATCTAAGTTTGATGAAGAAATTATTAATAAAGCTATATCATTAGTAAAAATCAACCATTTAGTCTCTAAAAATATTGACGAAATTAGTGATGGCGAAAGACAAAGAGTTCTAATTGCACGGGCACTAGCGCAAAATACAGATATCATTATTTTAGATGAACCAACAGCCTTTTTAGATCTTCCGAATAAATATGAAATTATACATTTACTGCATGAATTATCAAAGAACGAGTGGAAAACAATCATTTTTTCCAGTCACGATTTAAATATATCAATAACAGAAGCAGATAAAATCTGGTTAATGGATGACAAGAATATTTATGAAGGAGCTCCTGAAGATTTAGTTTTAAATGGAATTTTTGAACATTTATTTGATAATAGCCTTGTTAATTTTGATAAAACCACCGGTGAAGTTAAGCTTAGTAGAAAACAAATAAGTGAGATTTATCTTACAGGATCTGGTAATGGCTTTTTTTGGACAAAAAGGGCCCTTGAACGATTAAATTACCAGGTTAATGAAAAAATCAACAATCCTGTTAAAGTTAATATTTCAAGTTCTGGGAAAAAATTTATATGGGAATTGGAATTAAATAAGAAGAAATTTGCATTTAATTCTATTTATGAATTAAATTTACATTTAAAGCAATTAGATATAAATTAAATTTTAGAACATGAATAGTGTTAAAAAAGTGACTTCATATATTTTAATTGGAATTGTTATAATCTTTACGGTTATTGCTATACTTGGAATCTGGGAAGTCATTGAAATCAGGGATGTATTATTTAAAAGCCTGAAATCCTTATTTGTTATTTTTATTTCAGCTGTGGTTGTATTATTTATTATGGCTGTCGTAATGAAAGGGAATGAGGGAGAAATGAATTGAAAATAATAATAATTATAATTCATTAAATCTTTGAAATATTAATACTATTGTATTAAAGAATAATACATTGATATTATACAACAATGGTATTAATAATCTAAAAGTTCGATTTATAATGAACTGATTATATATCTATTAATAAGTTTTTATTCAAACTCTCTTTTCAAAAAATCTTCAATATCTTCAACACCAAGTCGTTTTGCTACAATTTTTTTATTCTCATCAAGTAAATAGATAACAGGAGTACTATAAATATCGTATAAATCCCTAAAATTTGATATATTATAAGGATCATAAACATTAACCCAGTCAAGTTTTTTTTCTTCTAAAAATTCAGTCCATTCATCTTTTTTAAATTGAGTATAAACCGCATACACTTCAATACCTTTATCCTTAAATTTTTTGTATGTTTCATAAAGTGCTGGAATAGTTTTTTTACAATGCCCGCAACTAGGTTCCCAGAAAATTAATATGGTAAATTTTGCTTTTACTTCATGCAGTCTTATCCATTGATTATTTGTTGATATAAGACGTAAATCTGGGGCAATATGGCCAATTAAATTTGGTTTTATTTTACTCACCCTGTCAGATAATTTTGAAATAAAGGTTGAATCGGCCCAGGGTGCTAACCCAGAAAGGTAATAATTTTCGCCAATATGCACATATACAGCATCCATGCCCATTATATTGCTTTTAAGGAACAAATTAAACAAAAATGATAATGTAAATTGAAATACTGTTGAGTCGGCTTGCGATTTTATTAATATCGTATCAATTAATGGCAATAAACTATCAGGTATTTGCGGGAGCGCTGTAAAATACTGGTTTAATCCATGTGTTATAGATATATTCTGGTTTAAATTA
>CAZBZX010000542.1:0-2677 GCA_964496465.1 uncultured Bacteroidales bacterium | reverse complement strand
ATCAACCAAGGTCATTATATTAGCTCCTTAAACCAATCCCATCAAAATAATTTCGGACTAATTCATGTGGAACCTGATAATCATATTTCCCCTGAAAAATATATATTGGTATTTTATATGCCCTAATATCATTAAACAAATTAATATTTAATTCTTCCATCCATAAATTATTAATGGAGAATTTTACTCCTCTATAATATTTCAATAATTGAATTTTCTTTACATAATCAGATTTTATATAATCTTTATAATATTGTTTTGTATTTTGTTTTCCATAAACTTCACCGCCATAAAATTGTACCCATTTCCTTTCAATTTTTAAAGCTTTTTTCCAGCTTTTAACATCATTGCCATAAGGTGGTTCTCCAAGCCTTTTAAGGTCTTTAATAGCTTTAATATTATTATCCTCAGTAGCTTGATTTAAAACCCAATTATAGGATATTTTTTCTCCCACGTATTGATGAATTACTTGACCAATACCAAAATATCCTTTATATAATTCGGGGTATTTATATACTAGTTTTAAACCTAATAATGAGCCCCAGGAATGCCCCATTATATATATTTTATCCGTATTAAATTTTTTTGTTAAATGAATAGTTAGTTCATAAGCATCTGAAACAAATTGGTTTATATTCATTGACTCTTTAGGAATTTTTCTTGAAAACGACAACCCTGCTCCACGCTGATGCCAATAACAAACAATAAATTTTGTTTCCAGATGAGGGTAATACTTTTTAATCAAAGGCATTTCGGGTGAACCAGGACCTCCATCTAAAAATAATAATACTGGTTTATCTGTTGAATATCCTTGTAATGAAATCCACTGTTTAATTCCTCCCAGTTCAATATAGTATGATTCATTAATTTTAAAAATGCTATTTTGACCATTTATTGAAGATAAGAAACATACAAACTCTATTAGAAGGAAAGAAATATAAAATTTATAAATTCTCTTTGACATTGCTCTTTAAATCTATTTTCTAAAAATATTATTTTTTTATATTTTTTTTCTCAATAAATATAATAAGGTTGAAATTAATATCACCCCCTCACCTATCCAAAAATAAATCCAGTTAAATTGTTGTGGGATATAGCTGTATGAAAGTTCTGAAAGTTTAGGATTAGATAAATTTTTAAAAAATTCTGAAATGGTAAAATACTGAAACGTATATTGGGAATAATCCCATATAAATGAAATAAATAAAATCATAGCACCAATAATTAACATTATTTTTTCATTCATAGAAAAACGATTCATTCTCTTTCCTGAGTTCTTATTGAAAATGATAACAGCAAGAATTATCATTGTAATTGAAACTATTATTGGAGCTATAACCGGGCCAGTCCATATGATAGGAATTAAAAACAAAATATCCCAGGTATAAAATGACGCCGGCCATCCAATTATGAATTTTAAAAAAACATAATAAAAGATATCCCAAATAGCAAAACAATAAATAAAACTTGCCAGCCTGTTCATTCTATGTTTACCAGAAATCATAGCAACCGCTAATAACATTATAATTGTATATACTTCACGCATTATTTCTGTTATTGCAATTCTGGAAGACATCTCTGTTAATGGAAATGCAAATCCATTTGGATAATATAATTCTCTAAGATATACTACAATGGCCGATTCTAAAAAAGCCATAGAAATAGCAAAAGCAGTTAAAATTCCTATTCGTTTATAATTTTCCATTTATAGAATTTAATTATGCAATTTATTGCTTTTATAAAATATTTTCAATGATTCTATAATAATCTTTATAAATATTGACAAGGAAAAATTAAAATAGAGTTTAAAATATATGATCAAATTTTACCTTTGTTAAAAATTATAAATTGATATATCCAAAAAATATAGAAGAAAAGCTGGGATTTGATAAAATTAAAAATTCCCTTAAAGAATTATGTTTGTTCAATCTCGGGCAACAAAAAGTTGATGAAATCAAATTCTCCTCAAGTATCAAAAATATTGAAGAACTATTAGATCAAACAACTGAATTTATAACAATTATTCGATTAGAAGAAAGTTTTCAACTTGGTGTATTTATTGATGGAACAAAATATTTAAAAAAAATTAAACCCCCATCAACTTTTATAGAATCGAAAGAAATACTGGAACTTAAAAAATCACTTGAAAATTGTAAAAACATAACTTCATTTCTTAAAAATAGACAAGAAAAATACCCTGAGCTTTACAAATTATCTAAAGATATTGCTCTATATCCATTTATTTTTGATCAATTTCAACGAATACTAACTAAGGAAGGAAATATAAAAGACAATGCTTCCAAAGAACTTAATGATATTAGACAATCGATAAAAAATAAACAAGCTTCCATTTCGCGAAAAATTCAACAAATTTTAAAAAATGCAAAAAAGGAAGGTATTATTGATGAAGATGTTTCAATTTCAATTAGGGATGGCAGGGCTGTAATACCAATAAATCATAATTACAAAAGAAAAATTAAAGGATATATTCATGATGAATCAGCTACTGGTAAGACAGTATATATCGAACCGGCTGAAATTGTAGAAATTAATAACGATATTAAAGATCTTGAATACGCTGAAAGAAGGGAAATAGTTAAAATTTTAGTTGAGTTTGCTGATAATTTAAGACCGTATATAGATGATTTGCTACTATCATTTGACTTTTTGGCACAAA
>CAZBZX010000541.1:0-2693 GCA_964496465.1 uncultured Bacteroidales bacterium | reverse complement strand
TCTTTCGATATCTTTCTGTCGTAATCGTAACATTTTAGAAGAAAGCATTGGTGTTAAAGAAATAGCCGTTAATGTAGACGTAACAATTGTTATTGTAACAATCCAGCCCAATTCATTAAAAAACATCCCTGTCATTCCCTTTACCAATGTAAGTGGGAAAAATACGGCAACAACAGTTAATGTAGTTACAATTACCGCCAGCCAAACTTCATTTGTAGCGTAAATGGCAGCTTCTCGCGGGCTACTCCCCCGTTCAATATGACGTGTAATATTTTCCAGTACCACAATAGCATCATCTACTACCATTCCTATAGCAATGGCCAGGGAACTTAAAGAAATAATGTTAATAGAACTGCCCTTCATATCCAGAAATATAAAGGCTACAATTAATGATATAGGGATGGTTATAACCACAATAAAAGTTGCACGCCAGCGTCCAAGAAAGAAAAGAACTACCAGTACTACAAATATTAAAGCCCAAAGTAAAGTTTCTGATAAGTTACTTATTGAACCACTAATAAATTCAGATGAATCAAATATGGTTTGAATTTGAATATCAGGAGGAAGGTTTGATTTAAGTTTTTCAAGATCCTTTTTAACCTTTTCTGCTATTTTAACCGTATTTGCACCTGATTGCTTCATCACAAACATCCTTATGCCTTTTTTCCCATTAATTTTCTCATCAATGGTCATTTCCTTTACAGAATCTCTAACAGTAGCTATATCTTTAATAAATACGGTTTTACCATTTATATTACCAACTACTAAATTTTCTATCTCGCTACTTTCATCAAATTCGCCTTTTACCCTCAGCGCATAATCCATTTTGCCCATTTTAACATTACCGCTTGGCATATTTAAATTATCAGCTTGAATGACCTGGCCAATTTGTTCAAGAGTAATATTATATGCTTCTAATTTCAACGGATCAACTTCAATAAGAACTTCCCTACTAGGAAAGCCTGATAAGCCAATGGATCCAATACCTTCAATACGGTTTAGTGGATTTACAATTCGTTCATCCAATATTTTTTCAATGCCTTCATAACTTTCATCAGCAGTAATGGCATAAAAAAGAATAGGCATCATACTGGAGTTGAATTTAAAAATAATAGGATCCTCTGCATCTTCAGGTAAAAAAGCCTGCACAAAACTTAATGAATTTCGAATATCATTCGCTGCCTCATCAAGACTTACACCAAATTCAAATTCTAAGAATACAACAGAAGTATTATCAATTGATCGTGAAGTAATTTCCTTTAATTTATCAACCGAATTCAATGCATCTTCAATTGGTTTTGATAAATTTGTTTCAATATCCTGAGCGCTGGCACCCTGATAAGTTGTGATAACTGAAATAAAAGGAAACTCAACTTCAGGATATAAATCAATTGGAAGCCGTGATAAGGAATAAAATCCAAATACAATTACAGCCAAAAAGATCATACTTGTAGTAATTGGATTTTTAACGGAATTGCTATATATACTCATTTTAAAAACTTTTTAAAGTTAAAATTTTAGTCGTTTACAATTTTTACAATACACTTATCCATTAATTTTGCCTGACCTGCAATTATTAAATTTTCTCCAACATTTAATCCTGATACAATTTCCATTTTATCATCAAATCGCCTGCCTGGTTTTACAAATCGTTGTTCAGCAATATTATTTTTTTCAATAAAAACATATCGGTTATTTGTACCTTCCTGTTTTAAAACTGAACTTACAGGTACAACCAAAATTTCTCTTTCTCCAAAATTCAACTCTACTTTTGCATACATGCCCGGGCGCAATTTTTCATTCGAATTTGGAATTTTAATTTCAACATCAAATGTTTTTGTAGAAGGATTAATTGTTGGATATACATTATATACAAATCCGTTAAATTTTTCACCTGGATAAATATCGCATGTTAAACTGGCTTTCATTCCCTTGGTAACAATGGGCCAGTAACTTTCGGAAACACTTACTATAACTTTTAATACATTAATTTGCATTATTGAAATAAGACTAGCTACACCGGTTTGCATATTTGGCGCCATACTTGAATACATTTCTCCTTCGTTATAATATTTTCCTGTAATAATACCATCAAATGGGGCATATAGGTTGACATTTTCATCGAGGGTTTGCAATGCTGATTTGGCTAATTCATATCCCATTTTAGTTTTATCATATACTTGTTTTGAAATTGAGCCATAAGCAATTAATGTATCCATTCTTTCCAAATCTCTTTTTGTATCTTCATACTGGATTTTTGTTTGTATCAATGTAGATTGATCCATTTTAACAAGTAAATTACCTTTTTTAACCCTATCACCAGGTTCTACAAATATTTTTTCAATTTGATTAGACATGGCAGGACCTATGTGTGCTTCTTCCCATGCATTAATAGTAGCTGAATATTGCTCAACCTTATCAATTTCACCTATTCCTATATTCATGATTTTAACCGGATAAACAGTTGTATCTTTTTGTTGTACTTCTTCGGCATTATTTTCATTCGTATTTTTTACCTCATTTTTTGGTTTACATGAAAAAATAATAATAGTAAGTACGATTGGAATCAGAAGTTTTAAATTTGATTTCATGATATATTATTTTATAAGTTGTTAACTAATTTATCTAAGGCCAGTTTTGATTGCAGTACATTAAAAACTGATGTCAGGTAATTATTCTGGGCCTGTAAATAA
>CAZBZX010000540.1:0-2698 GCA_964496465.1 uncultured Bacteroidales bacterium | reverse complement strand
AAACCGCCGATCGGCTTACTCCATATGTCCTACAAATATCGGGTATTGATACCATATTTTTCTCTAATTCCTTGACTCTTTTCTTCCTGAATTCTTCTGAAAAATACCTGCATTGTCGATTTTTTTTCTCTGGATTAAATAAACTATTTCCCATTTTTTGTCAACCTTTTTTGGTCAACGTATTTCAGGCATTGACAAACTGATTACTGTTTACTGCTTACCGATTACTTTTTATTTTAATCCTTGCAACCCTAAATAATTTATTCTGTCATTCTTTGTAAACGTATAAATTGCATAGAATGAAAAATTTTATATTAAGCTTAACTGTCCTACTTGTCGTATTAAGCGTTTCAGCAACCGAACAAAGTTTAGTTCAAACATTAAAAGGAATAATAAAAGATAAAGATTCTAAATCACCTTTAATAGGGGCAACTGTTATAATTTCTGATCTATCACCTTTAACAGGAACTGTGACAGACCTTAATGGTAATTTCCGTTTCAACAATATCCCAATCGGAAGGCATACAATTCAAATCAGTTATGTTGGATATAAATCAAAAACTCTTGAAGGAATTTATCTTTCATCAGGAAAAGAATTATACTTAAATATTGAATTGATTGAATCAACTACTCAGCTGGAAGAAGCTGTAATAAAAGCAAACGGAAATGGAAAACAATCTCAACCATTAAACGAAATGGCAACTATAAGTGCCCGTTCATTTTCTGTAGAAGAAACAGGAAGATATGCTGCAGGTGCGTTTGATCCAGCCAGAATGGTTCAAAGTTTTGCCGGTGTAACCGATGCCGGAGATGATATCCGAAATGAAATTGTAATTCGTGGTAATTCACCTCGTGGTATTTTATGGAGACTTGAAGGTATAGAAATACCAAATCCAAATCATTTTGGGGATTTTGGAAGTTCCGGGGGGGCAATTAGCATGTTGAGTATTAGCACACTTGCACAATCAGATTTTTATATAGGAGCTTTTCCAGCTGAGTATGGAAATGCAACAGCCGGAGTTTTTGATATTCGATTCAGAAATGGAAATCAGGAAAAGCGTGAATATTCTTTTATGGTGGGAATACTAGGTATAGAAGCTTCAGCAGAAGGTTATATTAAACCAGGATCCAAATCTTCTTATTTGTTCAATTACAGATATTCAACCTTAGATGTATTAAGTTTATTTTATAAACCTTTAGGAGATATTATGCCAACCTATCAGGATTTATCTTTTAAAGTTTTTATACCAACAAAAAAAGCGGGAACTTTTTCAATTTTCGGTCTTGGAGGAAAAAATTATATTGAAGAACCTGCAATAGAAGACTCTTCGAAATGGGAGTATGACTGGGATGCCTCAAATTACTCAAGCGGGCAGCTTGTTGGTGTAATTGGTGTTTCAAACTTATATCATATTGGTAAAAACACTTATATAAAATCGGTTTTAGCCACTACGCAAAATAAATATACAGATGAATCATATATGCTTATTCCTGAAAATGATTACGAAAAAAAACCATATGATCTTACTATCTTCGATACCAAAGCTATTAGGTTAACCACCAATTTAACACATAAAATAAATGCTAAAAACACAATAAGAACAGGTTTTATTGGATCATATAAAGATTTCTTGCTGGATTATGAATACAGGGATCCTGATTCTATAATATGGAATAAAGTGCTTGAACAAGATGGTAACTGTCAATTCTATCAAACATATTTACAATGGAAATATAATTTTAATGATAATATACAGTTAAATTCAGGATTTCATTATAGCTATCTCGAAATGAATAAAACTTGGAGTCTCGAACCTCGATTATCATTTAAATGGGATATCAATCAAAAAAATATTTTTTCAGCTGCTGCCGGAATTCATAGCATGCCAGAAAATATTACTACCTATTTTGCTGAAAATAAAAAAGAAAATGAATTCCGTTCGTTGCCAAATAAAAATCTTGAATTCTCAAAATCTTTTCACGGTGTAATTGGGTATGAATACATCTTCAATAATAACCTAAGAGCAAAAACCGAACTATATTATCAGCATCTTTATGATATTCCGGTTGAAAACAAAGACAGTAGTGTCTTTTCAACTATTGATAAAAATGATGTTTGGTATATTGTTTTTGAAGAAAATGGATTTACAAATAAAGGTACAGGAAGAAATATAGGGATGGATTTGACTATTGAAAAATCATTTTCAAATAATTATTATGTGCTGTTTTCAGGTTCAATATACGACTCTAAATATTCACCAATTAACAACAAAGAATACAATACAAAATATAATGGAAACTATTCCATAAAAACATTAGCAGGTAAAGAATTTGTTATTGGGAATGAGCATAACAATGCCTTTGGTATTAATGGTAAAGTTGTCCTTGCAGGAGGAAAACGCTACTCTAAACCAGACATCGCTAAATCTATGGAACATCAAGAAATTGTTCTCGACTTAGATAATTATAATAAATATTTAGGAAAAGAGTATTATCGTTTTGATCTTGGTGTGTATTTTAAATTTAACAAACAAAAAATAACCCATACAATAATGTTTGATATTCAGAATGTAAGCAACCATTTAAATGAATATGAACAATATTACTATTATGATGAAGAAAAGAATACAGTTGAAAAGGAAGTCTGGTATCAAACTGGCTTATTCCCGATATTTAATTACAGAATAGAATTTTAAAT
>CAZBZX010000539.1:0-2712 GCA_964496465.1 uncultured Bacteroidales bacterium | reverse complement strand
TATAATGATACTGATCCTGTTGATGCCTGGATAGATACTTCCGGTAATGATAATGATTTCATTCAAGGCAATCCAGGTAATCAACCAAACTATTACGAGAATATTGCCAACGGACATTCCATTGTTCGTTTTAATGGTAGTTCAGATATCATGACTGCACCAAGTGTTGTATCGGGTAATGTTGGAAGAACCATATTTTTGGTTGCTAAAGCAAATACATTAGGTGGTACCTATGGAGGATTATTATTATCACTTGACCATCCAAATAACAGTGCTGGTACAGGTACGGCATTCTCAATTACACCTGAAATGGCAATACGCGTAAGCGGAAACCGTGTGTTTAATGAAGGTTTTGGTACAACTAATTTCCATTTATTAGGATTAAGAGGAGCTGCTGGAATTAACGTAACAGCAATGGAAATGTTTTTAGACGGAGCAGCAGGAACACAAGCCTCAGCCTCTGCTGCAAGCATAAATACTGGAAATAATGGTACTGCAATTGGTAACTCCGACCATATAACAGAATACTTTGATGGAGACTTTGCAGAAGTAATTGTTTATAACAACGAATTAAATGATGCACAACGAATTATTGTTGAAAATTATCTAGGTGCAAAATATAATATAACAGTTGGAAGCGATTATTATAGTTATGAAACTGACTTTGGTGAAGATGTTTCTGGTATTGGACAGGTTGATGCTTCAAATGTTCATACTGCTGCACAATCGGCAAATATTATAAAAATAAGTAATGCCAGTGATTTAGATGATGGTGAGTTTCTGTTATTTGGACACAACTCTGGACAGGTTACAAGCTGGGTAAGCACTGAATTACCTGGATCTGACACCAATTTAAGAAGAATTTCGCGTGAATGGCGCTTAGACGAAACCGGAAATATTGGAACCATTTCAATTACATGCGATACTGCAAATATGCCTTCTAAACCTGCAAGTTTCACGCAGTATGTAGTATGGTTAGATAATGATAGCAATTTTACAACTGGCGCAACCCAAATGCCATTAGAACTAGTTAATAATGAATACATCGTTAAAGATGTAAACATTTCTGATGGAACTGTTATTACTTTTGGTGTAATTAGGCCATTAATATCTTTTACAGATACAATTTCAAATGGTATGGAAAATATTACACCTGCTAATATCGAATTATCATTAAATTATACCTTAACATTTAATGCTTCTGTTGATTATACAGTAACTGGAGGAACCGCTACCGGAAACGGAACAGATTATACCTTAAATTCAGGAACTGCAATAATTAATGAGGGTTCAAGTACAGTTAATATACCAATAACAATTGTAAACGATGGTTCAAGTGAATCCGATGAAACCATTAGAATAACTATATCTAACCCATCTTCAGGAATTACACTTGGAGCTGATTCGGTTCATACATTTACCATTAATGACGAAGATAATATACGAAAAATATATTTCGATACTACCAGCACAAAACTGGCTGAAGATTCTACTCCTGTATCAATTATTGTTAAAATAGATCCAATTGATGGTGGTTCGCATACAACTGCTGATTACACAATTACAGGAACTGCATCTGGCAGTGGTGTAGATTATACACTAGCAAATGGAACCGTTACTGTATTTGCGGGTGATGATTCAGCAAAAATTGATTTAATTGTGGTTGATGATAATATTGATGAAGATTTTGAAACAGTTGTATTAACTTTATCCAATCCTACTAATGCTAACTTAGGTACTAACACCGTATTTACCGATACCATAGAAGACAATGATGATCCACCAACAGTTCAGTATGCTGCTGCAACTTATAATGGTTCTGAAGCATTTGACTCTGCATATATTTACGTCAATTTATCAAACATTTCCGGTAAAGAAATTACTGTAAATTATTCGGTAACCGGAGGAACAGCAACGGGAAGCGGAACTGATTATACCATTACAGACGGTACATTAACATTTACAGAAGGAGAAGATACTGCTACCATTACAGTTTATTTAACCAATGACAGCCAGGTTGAAAATGAAGAAACAATTACATTAGATATTTCCGGACCGGTTAATGCAACATTGGGTGCACAAACCACCATGACATTTACTATAAATGATGATGACAATGCCGGATTTACAGGCCCTGCTGGTGTTGGTGACGCTAATAATAATGTATTATGGATTCGTGCTGAAGATATTCCTTTAAGCGATGGCCAAACAGTAACAGCATGGGTTGATACTTCTGGAAATGATAATGACTTTAGCACTGGTTTTGGAGGACCAGTATTTGCAACAAATGAACAAAATGGCTATCCGGCAGTAGTTTTTGATGGTAACGACGAATTAGAAGGTCCAAGTACAATTATTGGCAATGTTGGAAGAGCTATTTTTATTGTTGGTAAAGTAGATGCCAATGTTGCAACCAGTGGTTTCATGGAATTAAACTCAGGTAGGGTTGGTGGAAATGGTGAAAGTTATCTGATAAGAGGTGAAGCATCTGTTCGAGTAAGCGGAAACCGGGTATATAATGAAAATTTTGGAACAACAAATTATCGTATATTCTCTATTAGCAATGCTGCTGGTGATAATGTAACCGCTACTGAAGCATACCTGGAAGGAACTGCATTGACAGAATTATCTTCTTCGACAGCAACTTTAAACACTTCCACAGGCGGTACTGCATTAGGAGGCCAGGGCCAAGGTGCTCCTGAACTTAGCGGA
>CAZBZX010000538.1:0-2719 GCA_964496465.1 uncultured Bacteroidales bacterium | reverse complement strand
GCATCCTTTGAATTTAGAATAAAATTAATTAATGCCTGGTTTAGTAGTTTTTCATCTCCGTATATTGAACTGCAATTATCAAAAATTTTAATCATTAAACGAATTTCAGTGTTTTTAAGGATTTCATTCAAAACAGGTTTCAATTGGGTCAGCCAGGATTTAATATCTATTTTTGCTATTTTAGGTTGTGGTATTTTACTTAATTGCCGATAATTTTGAACAAAATTCATCAAACCATTACTCATATTATTAATTATTTCTAATCCACTTAACGTATTTTCAATTGTTTTTTTATTAATTTTTTCAGGAACTACTGGTTTTTCATTTTTCTGAAACAATTTAGTTAATGTTTTTGAAAGGGATATGATTGGGGCAATGGAGTTCATAATTTCATGTGTTATTACCTGAAATAATTTATGCCATGAATCAATTTCCTGCTCTTCCATTTCTTTTGAAATATCCTGGAGGGAAACTATCTTAAACTTTTTATTATAATATTTTATTTCATTCAGTGAAACTGAAAGTTGATATAATTTGTCATTTCGTTGAATTTTATGTGTTTTTTTTTCTCCGGGTTTAATAGTTGTTATAATATGATATAATATGTGATCTTGTTGCTTTAACCGATGCAGGTTTGATGTATATTCAACTCCTAAAAACCGACGTGCATGATGGTTTAGCACTTCAAAATCACCCTTTTCATCAATCGTAATAAAACCAGTGGATGAATTTTCAATTAGTGTTTTTAATAACTGTTCATTGTAGCTTAATTCTATTTTTTTATCCTGCAATATTTTATTTAATACTTTTAAATTATTATAGAGTTCAATTACTGCTTTATTTTTTATATCATTTGGAAATTGAATGGATGTATCTTCATTTCTTACTGAGTCAATAAAGTACGCCAATCGTCTGTTCGTTTTATTTAAATAATTTATTAGAAAAAACACTGTTATTAAAATACCGCAACCAAATGCAATTGAAAGTGGCCAGCCATTTGGTCTGAAATAAAAATAGGCTCCAAACACAGAAAGCAATGCAATCAATAGTGAATAGAATATTATATTAAGATATAAATTTTTAGACATCATACTTTTTGATTTTATTATACAAAGTTTGCCTTGTAATACCAAGTTGCTTTGCTGCTAAACTATAATTTCCATTATGTCTATCTATTGTATTATTGATTAATTGTTTTTCCATTTCTTCAAGTGTTACAGGTACATTTGCGCTATACGTTGAAGAACTTTTAAAGAAAAAATAATCATGTGTTAGTATGTTTTTTTCACTTAAAATAACTGCTTTTTCAATAGAATGCTCTAACTCACGAACATTTCCCGGCCAACTATATTTTTGAAGCTTAATAATGGCCTGACTTCCAAGTTTTAACTCAGGTTTATTGTATTTCATCGAAAATTTTTCTAAAAAAAACTTAGCTAATAATTCGATGTCATCAATACGATCACGTAATGGTGGTATTTCAATATGAATCGTGTTAATTCTATATAACAAATCTTCTCTGAAATTTTTTTCATCAACTAATTTTTGGATGTCGCTATTCGTAGCGCATATTAAGCGAATATTTACAGAAACTTTATTATTTGAGCCTAAAGGTGTTATGGTTCTCGATTGTAAAGCCACTAATAATTTTGCTTGTAAATGATAAGGCAAGTTACCTATTTCATCAAGAAATAATGTACCATTATGGGCTAATTGAAATTTTCCTATCCGGTCTTCATGCGCGTCAGTAAATGCTCCTTTTTTATGCCCAAACAACTCACTTTCAATTAAAGTGTCAGGTAACGATCCCATATCAACAGCAACAAATAGATCATTTGCCCGAAGTGACTGATGATGAATTTCTTTTGCTATCACCTCCTTTCCTGTCCCATTTTCTCCGGTTAATAGTATGTTGGCGTCTGTTTTGGCAACTTTGTTTACTATTTCTTTAATTTCCTGCATGCATTTTGAATTGCCAATCAATAATTGCCTGCCTTTATTGATTTCTCTCTTTAGTCCTTGCTCCTTATTCGATAATTCTTGAACCTTAAGATTTGACTGCCGCAATTTGAAAGCTGAATTTAAAGTTGCAAGCAGCTTATCGTTATCCCAGGGTTTTAGTACAAAATCAACTGCACCTTGTTTTAAAGCTTTTACTGCTAATTCAACATCTCCATATGCTGTAAATAAAACAACCTCAATTGAATTATCGATCTTTTTAATTTCTTTTAACCAATATATTCCTTCATTTCCCGTGTTCACACCTGCTTTAAAATTCATATCTAACAAAACTACATCAATTTTGTCTTGCTGTATTGTAGTAATTAATGTATTCGGATTATTCAGGGCAATTACTTTTTCAAATTCATTTTGAAGAAAAAGTTTTAATGCAGTTAGTACATTCTTATTATCGTCAACAATTAAAAGATTTCCTTTTGTCATGATTTCAAATTACTTTTTATCAATATCGTTTTTAGTATTAAAGTGATGTTTTTAACCCCAACCCCTTAAAAAGGGGCTATAACTGCTTAAAGTGATTATTAATCTTTTTGTTAACCTGGTTGAAATTCAATTTAATTTGTTTTATTACCTTAGTAAGGTTGTTTAATACTTCTTTGTTTTCAAACCGCAAAACTTTACTTTGCATAAGTAATAAATGTTCATCGCGATCTATATCTTTTTCCTTTCCTTCTGATGTATAATGATTTTATCCATCTAG
>CAZBZX010000537.1:0-2734 GCA_964496465.1 uncultured Bacteroidales bacterium | reverse complement strand
TTGCTCGCGCAGTTTATCCTCAGCTTCCTGCATTCTTTGGAGGAAGACGGCCCGCCGATATGCAGCCACCAAGGTTTCATTTTCAGGGATCAACTTCTCAATGCCAGATTCCTTCAGTTTGCGCTCAAGCCATTCAATGAACTGCTCAGAGGTCATGGCGTTTAACTCGACGCGCTCTCCGTAATACTGTCCGTGCCCGCTTGACTGAACGAGGATCTCGATTTCTTCCTTGGTCGCGCCGTTTTGTCGTAGGTTCTGCCTGGGATCGCCGCGGTAGGTGACAGGCTCTCTCTCCAGTCCTTGGATGTCCTCAAGGCGAAACCCTAAGTCGACAACATCTCCCGTTCCCCAGGACCCCCTGGTTCCCCTGCGAAGCGTGGATACAATACTAAACCCTGACTTGTCAAAATCATGCACGACAAAAACCTTCCGGCCTGACCGCCTCAACGTCCCCAGCAGGTCGCATAACGCACTGACCGGCATACCCTTGGTGGAGGCTATCGCCACGTCGAACCGTTCAGCAATTTTGGCGGCTTCTAGGAGTGGGTTGAAGCCCTCCTTTTCCAGGAAGAGGACAGCCCCGTAACGAAGGCCAGGCCCCTTTGTGGGGATCATCACCTCTGGTTCTTGCTCTGGTGTCTCATCAAAACTCTGATTGGTAAACTTGCCGACATAGGAACGGACCTCCAGACCGCCGAGGCCCACGACCCTCCCGGTGTGTGGTTCGGTAATATGTCCCCGGGCATCAAAAACCACATCCCATTTCGGGTGATAATAATCCATGTAATCCTTGAGAAGAGTTTGCGTGAAGTACTGAGATTTAAGCTCGTCTTCCCCTGTTTGCCTGAGGATTTCAGGCCGGGCAGCATAATAGATTTGCCGGGCGTTTGCCGGTAAACGGCCATTCCCCGATGCCTTCATGTACGCATCTTCCATAACTTCAAAAGCCACATCCCGAATGGTGACCCGTTGCGGCCGGGACCTCATTCGGTTCAGGGTAGAAGATGACACGCGGTCCTGTTTGTCGGCCTGGCGCTTTGCTTTTTTCCACTCCTTGGCAATAGACTCCAGCGCCGAACTCAGATCATGCTTAAGCATTTATAGCTCCAACCTCGTTTTCCCACGGTCCACGAACTCAAACCGCGGCCTGGCTATATGCACCACCACCGTAACCGGGTCGTGGATATCAATACGCATTTGACCAAGCAAGCGACCCAACTCCTCCACCGGTAGAACCAACGTCGGGGCCCAGTTCAACCCAGAAACTATCCGCCGGCCGCCATTATTGTGAACGCCAAAGGCCATCTCCACAACATGCGGCAACCGATCCACATCCAGTCGCTTCGTATATCGAACGGAATTCTCAGCCACGTCTGCATAACGCACCATCCACTTTTTTAAGTGATTTTGCCCGATGACACCCAGGATGGCCGGCTTCGGAGCTTTGGACAGCCGCTTCATGGCCTCCAGCAGCCCTTCTATCCGTCCCATATCAATATCCCCGTCGACGACCAGGTCGTGGAGATAAACTCCCTTAAGATCACCCGTGGCTTCGGTTTGTTTCGCCGTACTCGATAAGCCACGGAACTCCGAAACGAATTCTCTTACGGTCCGAACCCGTCCTCCGTTTCTTTCTTGGGAAATATAGCCTGCAATCAAGTCCCTCAAGGTCTCCGGGGTGTACCAGTGTGGGGAAATCGGCTCGCCCGGGTTCCATTTGCTCCAATTGGGGTCGGTGGACTCTAAGGTCATGCCTCCGAGCCGGAAGGTACCGTGCGGATTGAAGGCGGCATACCCCTCGATAAGTTCCCGGACCTGTGTGGGGAAATCGGGTGGTTTGTTAAAATACGAATCCATCCCCTGATTTGAGCAAGCTAAATCCGGCCAGTGGATTTTTACAAAACTTCCGTTTTTTACAAAACCATCGTCTTCCTCGGTGTGCCTTACGGTCGGTCGCTGGGCTATCCGGTCAACCCAAACCTCCACGGTGTGATGCACCCCCTGGCTCCATACCTCCACACAGCCGTGGTCGCCATGTGCGACAAAGGGGGCGGCCCACACAAGCTTTAAGGCATTGCCAAGCTGACCACGCGTGGGGGAGACATAATAAGTCTTGTCGCTCACACGCGTCAGATAGTCCAGCGAACGCATCAGCGTTTCTTTCGGCAGGCCGGGGCCATTGTCGCGGACACCGAAGGCATCGTCCCCGATCTCGACTTCCACCAGCGGCGGCAGATTTGCTGCCTCAGCGGCATCCAGGGCATTGTCGATCAACTCCTTCAGCAAGGCGACCGGCCACAATCCACGACCGTGCCCAATCTGCATCTGTAATTCCTTCTCGCTAAAGAACTCCAACTCACGGCTGATCTCAAATGTTGCGCGCTTTAATTTTTGCATTTCAAGATTCCCCCTCTTAATTGATCGGCACCTTACAAGTTCTTCGCCGGCCGGTCGGCTCGCCGGGGCCAGGTTGTAACTTGACCCGGAATCGGTATTTTTTGCCCGGTGAATCGCCGGCATACGCTCAAGCAAGGGCTTCCGGCGCGCCTGTCTGTCTTTCGTGGGTGTTTTTAAGGCCTCCTAATCTGTGCACTAAAGGATAAACATATATAACTATTATTACCCCGGGCTCTCCCAGATTCTTTTGACCAGCTCATAAGCCCATCTCACCTTCGGGCCGGCGCTCTCAATAAGCTCTCTCATCTCCCCTGGCTTAAAGATGGTTTTAACCGTC
>CAZBZX010000536.1:0-2787 GCA_964496465.1 uncultured Bacteroidales bacterium | reverse complement strand
AAACATGTTCTATTGTAGCCGGGTGATTTTCGCCACTTATAACATTTGTTATTACATTTTTTCTTGGGTCGAATTTTGCTTCTTCAGCAGTTAATTCCCCTCTTTTAATTAAATCATTGATTAGCGAATGATCTGTTGTTTGAAAAATAATTTTCCCGTCTCGTACATGGTAAACTCTACTATCACCAACCCATCCAACAAAAGCATGATCTTTTTCAAATTTTAAAAAGGCTAAGGTTGATGCCATTCCTGTGCATTGCGGTAACATCTCAAAATGCTCTGTAAATCGCATTTCGATAAAACGCAACACATTTTCAGGTAAAAAATTTTCTTCAAAAGCAATATAATCAAGAAATGACTCACAAGCAAGTCTCGATGCTATATCACCATGCACATGTCCCCCAAGACCGTCGCAAATAATAAATAACCTATTACTATCTTTAGCATCTGAACATAATGGATATATCCAGTCTTCATTTTTTGCACGTCTTCCTTTTTCGGTAAAACATTGAGGCTGATGAATAGAAATATTCATAATAAAAGCAATTTTTATAAAATTACGAATTTTCCTAATAATATGCCAAATAAGGCGCTAGTATTTGATGAGAGAAATTAATTTGTCTAATTCTTTAAGCTTATCAGTAGATTTTACCGGAGAAAGATTTAAGTGCCTTTCTCGTATATAACTAATTAATTCTTCTGATAATTCTCTCTCAGTATTTATTTTTATATATGCTAATAACAGAATAGCAGTTTTTAAAGCATTTGCTTTAACTCTTAAAGTTAAGGCAGAATTTCTTGCGGGGTGAATATGTACATATCTTTCGTGATCTTCTATACCAACCCTGCATACCCAAAATGAATCATCGATTAATTGAATTACTCTATAGTATAAACCATCTGAATTAATCCATTGTAAATAATTCTTATAATTTGAATAGTTTTTCTGTTCAATTTTTCGTAATATATTTTTTACAATATCACCTGGAGGCATTTCGCCATAATAAAGATCCATTTGTGAATCACCAATGATTTTAGTTTTATCCGTTATAGAGTCAAAACCAGATTGATCATTAATCTGCCCAATCTGATAACGAATATAATTCAAATGATGTTTGAATAAATTAAATAAAACCGGTTTTGCTACCGAATTCATATTACAAATTTAATAAGGGGATTTTAAAAAGAAAAAATAGGAGTTGATTGGGACTATATTAAATTCGAAGCTAATAATAAAGTGTACTTTTATTAAATTAGTTCATCCCATCTCAAACACAAATCCATAATCCAATAATACATTAATTCAACTCCTATATAGATTTAATACCAGGTAATTTCAAATTCATCAAAAGCAGGGCCCCTCTTATAATCTCTAATTAACCGGGTTCGGGGAAAAACTACTCCTGCCTTTCTAATGAATGATTCTATAATACCAATTTGTACAGTGGTGTTAAATATTTGTGATTTTTTTACCCGGGCAGAAGTACCTGTAATCTCTATAATTTTCCAGTTTCTTTGCAAAGGATCAATAATTAACGTTTGAGATACCAACGTTAACTTTTCGACAGCTTCCTTAGGGGTAACTTTTTCCTGAATTTTATTTTTCGCTTTTAATTCATTAAAAGCTGTTTCTCCCATAATATTTCCAATCATTTTTAAATTTGCAGGGCCAAGTTCTCTTTCGATCCATTCAACAATTTCGTTAAATAAATCGAGAGAAATTTGAACCAATGGATTTGAAATATTTAATTTGGTTACTCTCTTATTTAATTCAGAAGTTATATGATCAGAAGTATTTTTATATTGCTCAACGATTTTATGTAGCAAACCTGCTGAGCATGTGGCATTTAAACTAGTGCCGTATTCCATATCCTGTTTGTTTTACTTTTTAATACTTGATACGAAAAAGAATTAAAAAGTTTTCAAAAATAGGAGTGAGAAAAATCACTTTTTAAATTATTCATAAAAAATTATTCATAACAAATTATAAATCAATAAGAAAGCGCTAAAAATAAATTTAATAATTGTAAGTTACTAAAAATAAAGTCTTTATATTAATAAGATTTATCAATATTTATTGAATCACTTAATGGGTGCAGTTTTAAAAATTCTTTATAATTCGTTAAAAAAATAATATTTTTTTGGATAGCATTCATAAATTCTTTGGATATTAAAATTTCAAATTCAGCATTTCTATGTTTGTTTATTTGCATTTCTTGGTTATTTATATCGATTAATGCCCTCATTTCTTCACTTTCAATTGCAGCATGAAATAAAAATACATATACATTTTCAATATTTATACTGTCAAGCTTAGTAAGCCATTCAGCTTTTTTATCTAAGTATGGTGTAAAATACTCATGCATTAAAACTTCATTATTCCATTCCGATACCCCAACATTAAATTCCTTTGCTAGCTTAAATACTAAATTCTTTAGCTTAGGTGTGGAATATCCAGCATACATATGTGCATCAAAATAATCAATTTCAATTCCTGAATTTATTGCTCTTTTAATTTGTGCTCTGAATTCTTTTTCAACTTCTTCAATTTTCGGATTATTATCAAGAAGTAAATTAGTTGAATAAAAGAAATAACCATTTGAATCAACTAAACTTGGAGCAGCATCTTGACCGATAACAGGTCCCCATTTATAGTTTTTCCATTCAGAATTTAAAGTGAGATGTACACCTACTGAAATATTTGGATATTTTTTAATTATTTCAACTGCTTCCAAATACCATGGACATACAAACATAGTGCTAACAGAAATTGGATAACCTTTCTGG
>CAZBZX010000535.1:0-2795 GCA_964496465.1 uncultured Bacteroidales bacterium | reverse complement strand
TTAGTTCAACAGAGTCGCCAAGACAAACAGTATCAGCAATATAATCTATTGTTTGAGAAATACCTTTTATACAAGAAATAGATAAGATAAGAATAACAAATAACCAACGGATATTAATTTCCCTCATTTTCATTTTGCAAAATGTTTATTATTTATTTTGATCTAACTTAAGATATACCTAGCAATTAGTGAATATTCATCCAAACTTTTTAAAGCCTGTCAAATTTCTAACAATTTTAGTTAAAATCCCAACGATTTTGCTAAAAATATTATGTTTATTGATGAATGAGCTAATATTGAATATAAAGTAAACAATGACGTGGATGAACATGTTGTTATTTTACATTGAAATTATATGGAAATTATTGAATGCAATAGGGTTATAAATAATTATTAAGTTATATCCAATAATATTTTTATTCGAGATATCACAATTTTTTTGTTATTTAAAAAATAATTTTAATATTTGCACCAGCAAATTGTTTTACATAGTGAAAATGCAAAATAGCATATGGTGGTGGCTAAGTTTTTTATCATGATTTCGTGATAAGACAAAACTGCTATATCAAAAAAAAAATTGAAAGGCTTGTCGGATTACGACAGGCCTTTTTTGTTTAATATAAAATAATATGACAATAAATAGATTATATACAAATTGGTGGTGCTGGCAGTTCTCATATAGCTGGCGAAAGTAACTATAATTTAATATATATAGACTTATTTGAAATAGTATTAAAAAATTTAACCAATTAATTGAAAAATAATGGATAAGATTAATATAAAAGTAAATACAAAGCAAATACTTGCTGATGTTATTACACCTGTTGGTATATATCTAAAAATCAGGGATATGTTTCCTAATTCTTTATTATTGGAAGGAGCTGATTATCGTGGCGAAAAAAATAGTTACTCCTTTATTTGTTTAAAGCCGTTAGCAACATTTATTGCAGAAAATAATAAAATAAAAATTACATATCCTGATGAAAGAATATTGAATTTTGAAATTGCCGATAAAACTTCAGTTTCTAATTCTTTGCAAAAGTTTATTCAAACTTTTAAAATTGTTAAAAAAGAAAAGAACGCAGAAATAAATGGAATTTTTGGCTATACAGGTTATGACGCTATACAATATTTTGAAGATATAAAATTTCATAGTCAATTAAATGAATTGGAAAAGATACCTGAAATGGCTTATAGTTTTTATAAATACATTATTGCTATCAATCATCATAAAAATACGCTTTCAATTATTGAAAATTTATTGGAAAATGAGATAAGTGAGATTGAAGAGATAAATTCTATCATTCAAAATCGAAATTATGCTATTTATGATTTTCACCCAAATGGAAATGAAATTTCTAATTTAACGGATGTCGCCTATATGAATATGGTTACTAAAGGGAAGGAACATTGCTACAGGGGAGATGTATTTCAGATTGTTTTATCGAGGCAATTTTCTCAAAAATTTTCAGGCGATGAATTTAACGTTTATAGAGCATTAAGGTCAATCAATCCTTCACCATATTTATTTTATTTCGATTATGGATCATATCGGATTTTTGGATCTTCTCCTGAACCCCAAATTGAAATTAATGGAAATTTGGTGTCAATTAATCCAATAGCTGGAACATTTAAAAGGTCTGGGGACGATTTAAAAGACAAAGAATTGGCTGAGCAGTTATCCCTGGACCCTAAAGAAAATGCTGAACACGTGATGTTGGTTGATTTGGCAAGAAATGATATTAGCCGGAATGCCAGAAAAGTGCATGTGGAATATTATAAAGAAATTCATTATTATTCTCATGTTTTACACATGGTATCAAAAGTTACCGGGACAATGCCAGAAGGGACTAATTCCATAAAAGTGATGGGGGACTCATTTCCAGCTGGCACATTGTCTGGTGCTCCAAAATACAAGGCTATGGAACTGATTGATAAATATGAAAATAAAAAACGGGGATATTACGGAGGGTGTATCGGTTACATTTCTCTTGAAGGCAATGTTAACCATGCTATTATGATTCGTACTTTTTTAAGTAAAGATAACACATTATTTTATCAGGCAGGAGCTGGTATTGTAGCTGACTCTAATGAGGAAAGCGAACTAAAAGAAGTTAATAATAAGTTGGCTGCTCTGAAGAAAGCAATAGAAATGGCAAAAGAATTATAATTTAAAATAGTAATAAAATGAAGAAAATATTAGTCATCGATAATTACGATTCATTTACATACAACCTTGTACATTATGTTGAGCAATTAACTGATTATTCGGTTGATGTATTTAGAAATGATCAGATTTCCATGGAGGAGGTCGATAAATATGATAAAATTATTTTATCACCAGGACCTGGTATTCCTGATGAAGCAGGAATTACAAAAGAAGTAATCAAGACATATGGCCCTACGAAAAGCATTTTAGGAGTTTGTCTTGGTCACCAGGCTGTTGCAGAAGTATATGGGGCAAAACTATATAACCTGCCAAAGGTATATCATGGTATTTCAAGTACCGTAATTTTAACCAATAAAGTAGATTATATTTTTAAAGACATTCCAAAAATATTTGAAGCTGGAAGATATCATTCATGGATGGTTTCACGCGATGGTTTTCCGGAAGATATATTATTTGTTTCAAGCATTGATGAAAATGGTGAGATTATGAGTGTAAGTCATAAAAAGTATGATGTTAAAGGCGTTCAATTTCACCCGGAATCTGTATTAACTGATCATGGATTAAAAATAATCGAAAACTGGATAAAGTTTGAATTTAAACCACTGACTAAGTTGGTTGAACATTA
>CAZBZX010000534.1:0-2795 GCA_964496465.1 uncultured Bacteroidales bacterium | reverse complement strand
ATTTTCCAGGCTATTGGCCTTGCTCATGGAATACAGGATTTTGGTGACAGGGCCGATATAACACTTGTAAGACAAATTGATGGGGGATCGCAAGTATATACAGTTGATTTAACTGATAAAAAAATTCTAGAAAGTGAGTACTATTATCTGATGCCAAATGATATTGTTTATGTTAAACCATTAAAAGCTAAGTCATATATTTACGGATCTGACACAAAAGATCTGCTTTTCTCTATTTTAACGTTGTTTGGAATGTTTGGAGCCTTGTATATATCTATGACAAATTAAAGAGTTGAAGGATTTTGAAGATAGAATATTAGAGGAAGAGGGTTGGGATTTAAAGGGATTAATATTTAAATCGCTTAATATTTGGTATTTTTTCATTATTGCTACTATTTTGGCCCTGATAGTAGCTTTTTTTATTAATAGATATTCTACTCCAATTTATAAAGTACAAGCGTCAATTCTTGTTCATGATGAGCCTTCCAATTTAAACCCTGATGCCCTAATAGGCTTACAAATGTTTCAAACTCAAAAAAAATTACAAAATGAAATAGCTGTTTTAAAATCATATAGCCTTACAAAAAAGGCAATACAAAAATTAAACTTTTATATCTCTTATTTTTTAGAAAATTCAAAATACATCACAACAGAAATCTATACTAATGCTCCATTTACTGTAAATTTCTCGAAATACGATTTTCAACCTGTTGGACTAAAATTTCATGTCAATTTTATTTCAGATAGCGCATTGATAATATCTGCTGAAGGAGAGGAAGTACCCATATATCACTATAACGAAAGTAAAATAATTACAATCATTGATGAAATTAATGTATACGATACCATTAAAATTAATGAGCATTTTAAAAATGAGTATGGAAATTTTGTAATAAATAAAAATAGTTCGTTTAATTATGAATTTGTGGCAAATAAAGAGTTCAGTTTTATATTTTATACTCAGGAAAATTTGATAAATACATACAGAGGCATTGAAATAGATTACAATAAAGAATCGTCTGTTTTAACACTTGCCATTAAAGGAAGCAATATTCAGAAAACTGTTGATTATGCCAATACATTAATCAATGTATATCTTGAAAGAGAAGTTGATAAAAAAAACCAGGTGGCAGTTAGAACAATTAACTTTATTGATTTACAGCTCGGCGAAATATTAGATTCACTCAATTCTTCCGAAAAAAAATTACAGGATTTTAAAGCTACTAACCAGGTTATGAATATGGATTTGCAAACTCAACAAATTTTTACCAGGATGGAAAATGTGCAGGATGAAAAAGTCGAGTTAATGATAAAATTAAAATACTACAACTATTTAAAAGAATATTTACAAGTTAACAATGATGTTGAAGATTTAATAGCTCCATCATCTATTGGAATTACTGATCCTTCTCTGAATAAATTAATAATTGTCTTAGCCACACTCTATAATGAAAAATCAGAATTAATGGCTAACTCAATAAAAACAAATCCTTATTTAAATTCTATTGAATCTCAGCTAAAAAATACTAAAAAATCACTTCTCGAAAACATTGAAAATATAATAGCTGCCTCAGAAATATCTTTAAGCGAAATTGAAATGCGAATTAAAGAAATATCATCTCAAATTGATAAGCTACCTAAAACGCAAAGGGAATTATTTAGCTTTGAAAGAAATTTTAAATTAAATGATGCCATTTATACTTATTTATTGCAGAAAAGATCGGAAATGCAAATTGCGAAAGCTTCCAATATACCAGCAAATGAGGTTCTTGATCCCGCGATGCTTAGCAGTCTATCTCCTATTTATCCTAAAAAAAGATTAAATTATATTTTGGCATTAATTATTGGAATGGCATTACCCATAATATATATTTTACTTAAGGATTACTTTAATACAAAAATTCATGAAATAGACGATATATATAAAATAACTGATTATCCGGTTTTAGGATATATCATTCATAATACCAATAAAGAAGAAGCAGTAGTTGTTGAACATCCCTTGTCAAACATTGCAGAGTCGTTTAGATCTATACGTACAAATTTTCAATTTATCTCTAACAATAAACCCAGTAAAATAATATTAGTAACTTCATCTATGAAAGGGGAAGGTAAAAGTTTTGTGTCGTTAAATATTGCCACAACCTTTGCCACAAACAATAAAAAAACAGTTCTTTTAGTATTTGACCTTCGTAATCCAAAAATATATTTTCCGCTTGAAAGTAAAAGTAAAAAAGGATTAAGTAATTATATAAATGGTAAGGCTAAACTTGATGAAATTATTCAATCAACTTCAATACCTAACCTCGATATAATTTCTTCAGGGCCTATTCCTCCTAATCCAACCGAACTGATTTCTACAGGAAAAACTGCAGATTTATTTAGTTAATTAAAGCAACATTATGAAAATATTATAGTGGATACACCACCAGTTGGTATAGTTTCCGATTTCTTGTTATTTTTAAAGTATTCTGACATTAATTTATTTATTGTAAGACATAATTATACTCCCACCAAATTAATTATGCAATTACTAGAAGACTTAAAAAAGAGAAAAATTGACCTAAACCTTGTAGTTAATGATATTAATATTAAAAATAGTTACCTGGAATACAGATACGGGTATGGTTACGGATATGGTTATGGGTATGGGTATGGATATAATCAAAAATCAAATGGGAATGGTACTAAAAAAGAAAAAAAGAATGGAAAGGACAAAAAATAAAATCTTTCTACAATTATTAACTTCCTAAGCTATTTAATCTATCAATTAATTCAATATTTTTATCATATAA
>CAZBZX010000533.1:0-2796 GCA_964496465.1 uncultured Bacteroidales bacterium | reverse complement strand
GGATATGTTTTGATAAAAAAGATTGTTAATTTGTTCTTTTCAAGAGAATTTATTGACTATACAACATTTAGGAGAAATATAAAACGCATTAATAGTTTTCAAAAATATATGGTTGACAGCACAAGGCTTGGTATTCCGGTTTTAATGTTTGCAGAAGGTTTACATGGTGCTATGGTTGGAGGGGCTACCAGTTTTCCCCAGGCAATTGCTTTAGGTTGCACTTGGGATACAACTTTGATTGAACAGCTATTTTCAATTGCTGCTCAGGAAGCAAATGCAGCCGGAGCATGGCAAGTACTTTCCCCTGTATTAGATTTGGCTCGTGATCCACGCTGGGGAAGAACAGAAGAATGTTATGGTGAAGATCCCTATCTCGTGTCAAGAATGGCAATGGCATCTGTAAATGGGTTTCAGGGAAGAAATAATTTTTCTCAAAAAGGACATGTTGCAGTAACATTAAAACATTTTGCCGGGCATGGTCAAAGCGAAGGGGGAAGAAATATTTCACCTGTAAATTTTTCTGAAAGAGAATTCAGGGAACTTCATCTTTATCCTTTTGAAATGGCTGTTAAAAAAGCAAATGCACAATCAATAATGGCCTCCTATAATGAATGGGATGGAATTCCAAATCATGTTAATCACAAATTATTGATTGATGTTCTTAGAAAAGAATGGGGATTTAACGGCTTTGTTATGAGCGATGGTGGCGGACTTAGTGTTACATATAGAGTACATTTGGCTGCAAAAGATTCAGCCGAATCAGGCGTTTTATCCGTAATGAATGGAGTTGATTTTGATCTTGGTAGCAATGGATGCTTTGCTGCTTTAACAGATCAAGTTAAAAATGGCAATGTGTCAGAAAAATTTATCACAGAAGCTGCAAAAAATGTATTACGTGTAAAATTTAAATTAGGATTATTTGATAATCCTTTTATAGATGAAAACTTATTTGATAGCATTGCCAATTGTAAAGAGCACAAACAATTAGCTCTTAAAGCTGCTCATGAAGCCATGATTTTACTTAAAAATGAAAACTCAATTTTACCTTTGGATTCAAATAAAATCAAAACACTTGCTGTAATTGGGCCTGATGCAAAAGGAATTCATCTGGGTGGATACTCTCCAGTACCAATGCATGGTATTGATGTTTATGAAGGAATAAAAAGTTTTGCTAACAATAAATTTGAAGTAGTATATGCTGAAGGATGTAAGATAACCATAAATAAAGAATGTCACTGGTATTTAAATGAAAATCCTATTTTGAATAATCCAGAAGAAGACAGGAAACTTATAAAAGAAGCTGTAAAAGTTGCCAAACAAAGTGATGCAATTATTTTAGTTTTGGGTGAAAATGAAATAGTAAACCGGGAAGCCTGGAGTGAAAATCATTTAGGCGACAGGGATAACCTTAATTTGGTTGGGATGCAGGATGAATTAGCAAAAGCCATGTTAAATATTGGAAAACCCGTTATTGTATTATTAATAAATGGACGTCCTTTAACAATAAATTATTTGCAAGAGAATGCACCTGCAATTATTGAATGCTGGTACCTTGGCCAGGAAACAGGGCAAGCAATCGCTGATGTGATTTTTGGAAAAATTAATCCAAGCGGAAAGCTTACAGTTACTTTTCCCAGGTCAGTAGGTCAATTACCCTGTTTTTACAACAAAAAGCCTTCAAGTTTACGAGAATATGTATTAGCCGAATCAACTCCTTTATACCCATTTGGTTTTGGTTTAAGTTATACCGAGTTTGAATACTCAAATTTAAATATCATACCAAAAATAATTTCGACAAATGGAAATGCTGAAATTACGGTTAAAGTTACAAATTCAGGAAAAATTAAAGGAGATGAAATAGTACAATTGTATATACACGATTTAGTAAGTTTACCAACCCGACCAATAAAAGAATTAAAAGACTTTAAAAGGGTTACGCTTGAACCGGGACAAACAGAAACAGTAAAATTTACAATCACTCCAGATAAATTGGAAGCTTTTAATCTTGAGATGAAGAGAGAAGTTCAACCCGGTGAATTTGAAATTATGGTTGGGAAGAATTCCATTGAATTATTAACAGACACATTATTAGTTGAATAATTCTTTTTCAAAATAATTTATACAATTTAATCAAATAATAATCAGTTAAAATTTAAAAAATAATTAATATGAATGCATCAAAAACAACTACCCGATTAATCACATTAACAATTATTGGATATTTCATTTTAGGGTGTTCACAAAACAAATCCATAAATAAGTCAACAGATGAATTTACTTTTAGAAGCGGGGTTAATGTGAGCCATTGGCTCTCGCAAAGTGATAAACGGGGAGATGAAAGAAAAAATTATATTACCAAAGCTGATTTTGATACGATTGCATCAATTGGATTTGATCATGTAAGGATTCCTTTCGATGAAGTACAACTATGGGATTCATTAGGAAATAAACAACAAGAAGCATTTGATCTATTGCATAATGCCATTAATTGGGCAATAGAAAACAATTTAAGGGTTATAGCAGACTTACATATAATACGCTCACATTATTTTATAGCTGAATCAAATGCATTATGGACCGATTCTACTGAGCAGGAAAAATTAGTTAATTTGTGGCTCCAACTCTCTGAAGAGCTTGTGAAATACCCAGTTAATATGGTAGCATATGAAATATTAAACGAAGCTGTGGCCCCAAACCCTGATGACTGGAATAATTTGATAGATAAAGTCATTTCAGCTATTCGAAAAAAAGAACCAGATAGAATAATAGTGGTAGGTTCAAATATGTGGCAAATAC
>CAZBZX010000532.1:0-2802 GCA_964496465.1 uncultured Bacteroidales bacterium | reverse complement strand
CGTCACCCCCATTTTTTTTAATTCATCACAGATATGGTAAATCACCTCCCGGATATTATCCTTATTAGAAAATTTAAGGAAAAGCATACTTAAGGAGTCAATGGCTACTCGTTTTGCATTTACTTTCTTAATTGCATACGTAATCCTTTCGACCAAAGCTGCCAGGTTGTACTCCCCGGCCTCCCTGGTTGGTGTACTATCCGGAGAAGCATCCACGAAAACTAATTTTTTTTGCCTGATCAGCATATCGAAATCCCAGTTAAAATTTCTTACGTTCTTAATGATGTCACCTGGATGCTCCTCAAAAGTCACAAATACGCTATTTTCATTATACTCGGTGATTCCCCTGTAAAGAAACTCATTGGTAAATACAGTTTTCCCGGTTCCGGTTGAACCGGTTATCAATAAAGCCCTGCCCTTCGGAACCCCGCCTTCCAGCACGGCATCGAACCCTCTGATACCAGTGGGTATTTTTTCGACGCCACCGATAATAGTTGAAGAGCTATTAATTGATTTTGCACTAGATGATATCCTTTTTATTTTTGTTGCCATTTTATACTCCTTTCATTTTTTTTGTGGAATTAAATTTAAACCAAGAAGGACCTTTTCTTTGTCAGACAAATCACCAATAATTTTCTGTATTGGCTCGGGCAACTTTCTAATTAAGGTAGGAACAGCCAGTATTTTATCGTCCTCAGCCAACTGCGGGTTTTTGATTACATCAATAACTTCTAATTGAAAAACGGTTTTTGATTCCTGGGCAATAAGTTCCTTTACATTTTTAAGCGCCAGTTCGCATGCAGGATTGGAACCTACAATATATAGTTTTAAGATGTATTTTTGTGGCATATCGTTATTTTTAAATTAGCTACATCACATTTACTATATTTTTCAGCTTTTACTCTATACCCTAAGGTCTACCTTTCATCAGGCAGGAGTATAAGATAAAAAACAGACCTGTTCCACCAAGTGGAAGATCAAGTCAAGAAGCAGGTTTTTAATTTTAACGATTATATCGATAACATGTTTAATAATTAGCAAGTTAAGGTTAAATCGTCTAAAAATCCTTACACAATTTTCTATATTTGTTACATGATTCACACATTTGCTTATCTTAAAAAAGGAATACGTTAATGACGAAAGACATGATGATTTTAGGAGTTATCGGGATTATTTCGGCAAATAAGCCAAAAAACAACTTTTCATTAGTTAACCCCTCTGTCAGTCTTTCAACTGACATCTCCCCTAAAATTTAGGGGAGAATATAAAAAACCCTGTGGTAAGCCAAGGAGTATTTCGCCTCCCGATAGTTCCAAGATTCCAAATGTTATTACCTAAATAATTTAAAATTAAGCCATTGCGATGGCGACGAAGGAGGAAGAAGCCTGTCTTCCGGCCAATGTCAATAAGTTAAGGTAATTTTTAACCCCAAACATCCCAAAGGATTTGGCAGGACAGGCTCTTAAAAAGGGGCTATAAAAATTTTACCCCAAACCCCTTAAAAAGGGGCTATAACAGCATTAATATATTGCAGTATAAAAAAATTGATTAAATTTGTATTTAAAAAATGCCAAAATTATATGAGTATTTTGGATTGATAATTCTATTTTATTCTCAAGAGCATGAGCCAATTCATGTACATTGTAAATATCAGACTAAAGAGAGTAAAGCAGAAATAATTTTCAAAAATGGTAAATTTATTAAAATTATTGTAAGAAAAGTACCAGGAAAAGAGCCTCTTGACACTCAAAATTTAAAAAAGTTTAAAAAAATTGTTGAATTATACCGTGATGATATTGTAAGAAAGTGGGTAGACTTTTTTGTTTATAATAAAGAGATTGTTGCTGAACAAATAACCAAAAAAATTTAAAGACATGGTAATTTCGATTCAAAATGCAGATTATGCAGAAAATTACAAGATAAAAATATTATTTTCTGACGGAATAGAAAAAACTATAGATTTTAAAAAATTCCTGAAAAATGCAAAAAATCCCATGACAAGTAAATATCTTGATGAAAATTTATTTAAATCATTCAAGATAGAATTCGGGGATATTATTTGGAATGATTATGAAATGTGCTTTCCGATTTGGGACTTATATGAAGGTAAAATCTGAACTTAGTATTTGGGTAATTTTGATAAAATAAATCGCAATTAAATTATATAGCAACTCCTTTGTAAATTGGAATGGTGGAAGAATGGAACCACGAAGTGCTGGATTTAGTCAATAGTGGAATTAGTTGATTTCAAAGGTATTTTCCAATGTTCTATAATCCCATTATTCCAAAATACCTAACTATGTCAGGACAGGCTCTTAAAATGGGGCTATAAAAATTTAACCCCAACCTCCCGCCTGAGTGCGGGACAGGCTCTTAAAAAGGGGTTATAACAGCTGCATATCATTGTCGCGGTTAGCCCTCCTTTTAAAGGAGGGTTGGGAGGTTGGAGAATAAAATTTTTAACTCCAACCTCCAGTTAAGGCACGGACTACGCTGCTAATGACATTAAATTTTTAAAATTTATTAATCTTATTAATTCTTATGTTCTTTCTTTTGCAACCATCAAAAGAAAGAACCAAAGAAAAATCTCCGCTGCTGAAAAAATCGCTAAAAATCAATTCATTACACTAAAAGAAATGAACTCCTCCCGACGGAATACGTCAGGACTCAAACAGCATTTCTTTTCTAACGTTTCATTCATTGATTTTCTATACGCATTTTTTCAGAGGCGGTTTTAATATTAAAATTATATCAACATAAAAAAATGAATTTGACTTATTGATGGCAAAAAAGGGATTAAAA
>CAZBZX010000531.1:0-2803 GCA_964496465.1 uncultured Bacteroidales bacterium | reverse complement strand
ATTTCTCCCAGGCTATGATGAAAATAGATTTTTCCTATTAACAACACAGCAGGAAGGATTAAAAATACCGTTGAGTCCATCATGGGGCCAATACCGAGTTGCCATCTATTCCAATGCATAACCTTTTTATATAGGTTATCAGCAAGCTTGTGAAATTTATCGGACTCGTAATTACCTCTGCAAAACCCTTTAATTACTTTCAGCAGCAGGAGAATCTCCTGATAACTAGATGTGACCTTTGCTGTGGCATCTTGTACCCTTGAAGAATGTTTTTTAACCTTTCGGCCAAAAAGCCTGGTAATGCCGACAATTAAAGGGGCAACGATTATGGTTAGCAAGGTAAGCTTATAGTTCATTAACATGAGGTAGAAGAGAAATACAGCCGCAGTTAAGGGGTGCTGTACAAGCCCTATTACTATATTGCTTATAGAGCTCTGCATTATTGTCAAATCCGCTGTAGCCCTTGCAATAAGCTCACCGCTCTTTCGTTTATGGTAAAAACTTAAAGGTAAAGAAATAAACTTTTCAGCCAGGTCAACGCGTAATTTTTTGATGGCCTTATTTGAGAAGGCTGCTGCTGAAAGTTCACTTAGATAAATGGTAATAGATTTAAATACCACCGCAATGAACGCAATAGCGGTAAGAAGGACAAGTAAACGGTTGGGTGTAATCTCTTTTACCAAAACAAGCTCTGTTCTCTCAAACGAATGGAAAGATTCAAAAGTGATCCAGGGGATCTTCCATTGAACAGGGTCGCTAGTCATCTTCATTCCTTCATCAATAAAGGGCTGTAGCAGATAGGCAGGAATTACAACAAAAATGGCCGATAAGGTGGTAAGTACGATTGATAAGGTTATCAGGCCTCTATAGGCCCTGACATATGAAGCAATATCTTTGCCGAGAATCGCATCTAATATTTTCATTGCACTGCATTGATCAGCCGAGAAATCACAATACGCTGAACCTCACTCGTTCCTTCACCAATTTCTAGAAGTTTATGATCTCGATAGAACCTCTCAATATCATATTCCTTCATCAGTCCATATCCGCCATGCAGTTGTACAGCATGGTTAACACATCTACCCATTACTTCAGAGCAATAGAGCTTAGCCATAGCCGCGAGTTTTCCAAAGGGCTTTTCATTATCTCTCAACCAGCAGGCCTTATATAAAAGGAGCCTGGCGCATTCTATCTCGGTGGCCATATCCGCCAGCTTGAAGGCATTAACCTGAAAAGTAGATATCGGCTTCCCGAACTGTGTCCTCTGCTGGGAATATTTAAGCGCCAAATCAAATGCACCTTGTGCACCCCCTAGGCCCATTGCACCTATAGAAAGCCTTCCTCCATCAAGGGTTGCAAGCATATGATGAAATCCATGGCCTGCAGGACCAAGGAGATTCTCTCTCGGCACTCTGCAATCATCAAAATAGAGTTCACTCGTATTTGATGACCTCCACATCAATTTACCGTGCATGGTCTTGGTCTCAAATCCAGGCGTGCCTGTCTCAACTATAATTGATGTTAGCTCAGGCCGGCCGTCTTCCCTTGTCCCTGTCCTGCAAAGAACTACAACACCGGCGGTAATGTCTGTTGAACCATTGGTAATAAATATCTTGCTTCCATTAATTACCCATTCATCTCCATCAAGGACCGCCGTTGTCTTTGTATTTCCGGCATCCGATCCGGCATCCGGCTCTGTCAAACCAAAAGCCCATAATGTTTCGCCCTTGCAAGCCTTTGGCAGATACTTGTTTTTCTGTGCATCATCTCCATAATAAAAAAGGGGGCCAATACCCAGCGAATTTCCGGCAGCAACAGTAGCGGCATGAGAGCCGTCAATCCTGGCTATTTCCTCGGTGGCGATGATATAGGCGATATAATCCATTCCCTGGCCTTCATATTCTTCGGATACAAACATGCCAAAAAGGCCCAGTTCGGCCATGGCCTTCATAGTATCGTATGAAAATTCCTCTTTTTCATCCAGATCCCTGGCTACGGGCTTTATCTCATTTTCAGCAAAATCCCGCACAGATTTTCTTAATATCTCATGCTCCATTGATAGGGAAAAATCCATCTTATATCCTTTGGTTTGAAATTATCGCCGGAAAAAGAATACTTAAGGCCTTTATATCAGTCAAGACAAAAGTTTTTGCTGCCCTGCACGTTTAAGGATCTCGTTTTTCCTGCGAGGGCAGGAAAATCAAAAAAGATTTGTTAAACCGGAATATAATTAAAGTGTATTTCCTAAGTCAATGCTTTCATATTTAAAAAGATGCACAAAAAACCTTGCAAAAATGCACATATTTTTGTGCATATTCCACTATTCAAATATCTCCCATTTGAAATAATAAACAAAATATTTGCTTCTTTCCTCAGAAAGCCACATCTTAAAACGCTTTACAGATAAAGTTTTTAGCCCCCACAACAATACATATCGTTAAAAAAACACACAAAATCACCGGACTGGCAAGAGGATTGCTGTCCTCTGTAGATCAAATTCATGAGTCATCGCCTAACTTTTCTTTCAGTTTTAACAATGAAAGGGGGTGATAAAAATGGGTTATTCAAGAGATCAAAACTTTCATTCCTAAAAGTCACACAAAGGCTCTTGAGCTTAATCTGTATACATAAATAACAGCAAAGAGAGCCAATCTAGCAATCTTTAAGAAATTTAGGAGGTAAAACAACTATGAAAGCAATGAAAACACAAACAACTTGCATGTTTCTCTGTGCTATTCTCTCCTTATTCATTACTCCTCAACTAGGAGCACAGGATGTTCCCTCGGAAGTCATTAAAGCAGCA
>CAZBZX010000530.1:0-2816 GCA_964496465.1 uncultured Bacteroidales bacterium | reverse complement strand
TGATTTCAATTTAATAAATGGTGATGGTATATGGTTTTCTAAAGATAGCTCATTATTATTAGGTTGCACATTCGAGCTTCCTCAAATACATAATGGGATAAATCCTGTAATGCTAGATATCGATTCATCAGCTGTTATTATTGATAGCTGTTCATTTATAAACTATTATGATGGTTTATCATATTCAAGTATATTATTATTGTTAGGACAAGGGGATACTACCATTATAAAAAATTCATATTTTAATGAAGTCTCTCAAATTGAACTAATGACTTTTAATAAAGGAGTTGCTGCAATTTTTAATAATAAATTTGTTAATCCGCGTATTGGAGCTGTGCAAAGTTTAGGTGATACTGCCTTAGTTTTTAATAATGAATTTTATATTTCTGAAGGTTGGACTAATACATCAGATTTGATGTATTGCCATGACGACGCAGCTAGTGTTGGAACAATTAATTTTTATAATAATACAGTATTAAATAAATCAGGAACCAATTTTGATGTTTTAAGAACTGTTTTTATGTCTGGTGGTTCTAATATTAATTGTAAAAATTCAATAATTTGGGGATTTAGCAGTGATCCGGTTAATGTTGGAATGGGAAATATGCAAGTGTCTTATTCCGATATTGAATCTTATGCCGGAGGAGGAATTGGAAATATAAGTACCTTCCCTGGTTTTATGGATACTATTTCACTTGTTCCTGATCTTAACTTAGCTGACACTTCTCTTTGTATAAATATGGGTCAGGCTAGCTTTACTTCTGATAGTTTAGGAGGTATTATGTATGATCTAATTGGCAATCCAAGATTCAATACTAGAATTGATATGGGTGCTTATGAAGGAAATGGAATGCCAATTCCTGGTAATGCACTTGAATTTAATGGAATTGATCAATATGTAGAAATACCAGATACAAGTATTTTAGATTTATCAGGCAACTTCACTCTTGAAGCATGGATTAAATTGCGTTCACTAGGCGTTCAGCAACAATTAATTGCAAAAAGCAACATTGATTTCTCGCCTGCTGTATATTCGCTATATATTTCAAGCGATAACAAGGTAAACCTTCAACTTTACGATGGAATATTCAATATTTTACCCTCAAATATAATTCTGGACCAAGACAAATGGTACCATGTTGCAGCAAGCCGCACAGGAACGACCAATTATCTCTATATAAATGGTAAATTAGATACTTCAAATACAATTTCATCCTATAACCAAAATACAGAACCTTTAACAATAGGTGGGTTTTCTGATGCTCAATGGTTTACTGGTGAAATAGATGAAGTTAGGATATGGAACGTATTCCATAATTTAAGTGAGATTGAAACTACAATAAATACTGATTTGACTGCCAAGGAAGCCGGGTTAATTACTTATTTTAATTTCGACAGGATTTCTGATACTATTCTCCCGGATTTATCATTAAATGGATTTGATGGGGCATTAATAAATATGGGAGACTCATCATGGGTAGAGTCTTATGCTATTATACAACCTATTGCCGATTCTGCTACAAGTATTATCGACACAGCGTTTACAGCAAATTGGAGTGTGATACCTACAGCAACAAATTACTTTATTGATGTTTCAACTGATCCAACATTTTCTTCCATTGATGTATTAGATAATCAGAGTACCGGTGTAATAAATAATTATCGTATTAGTAATATAAGCTCTGCTACTCCCTATTATTATAGAGTGCGTTCTGATGGCAATAAACTAAGTGAAAACTCAAATGTTATGGAAGTTAACACACTTGAATCAATAACAATAAATATGGGAATTGACAGAAATCTTTGTCCGGATGATAGTATTATTCTTGATGCTGGTGCCGGTTATACAGCCTATTTATGGTCAACCACCGATGAAACCCGGACTATTGTTGTAAATTCAGCAGGGTCATATTCTGTAACCGTAACTGACAATTTAAACAGACAGGCTTCTGATGATATAATTGTTACTTTAGTAGCTCAACCAACAGTTGATCTTGGGCCTGATACAAATCAATGTGAAGGAACAGTTGAGCTGGATGCAGGAGATTTTAATGAATATAGTTGGTCAAATCTGGAAACAACAAGATATATTACGGTTTCAACTTCAGATGTGTATTCTGTTACAGTGACCGATGGGAATGGATGTAACGCAACTGATGATGTTATTGTAACAGTTAATGCCCTTCCAACAGCCAATGCAGGTATAGATACCACAATTTGTTCAGGAGAAGATGCAACATTAACTGCCACAGGAGGGACAATATATACTTGGACTGGAGGAGTAACCAATGGTGTTCCATTTACACCTGGAATAACAACAACATATACAGTAACAGTGACAGATGTTAACGGATGTAACGCAACTGATGATGTTATTGTAACAGTTAATGCCCTTCCAACAGCCGATGCAGGAGACGATGAAACTATAGCAATTGGAGGATCAATACAATTAAATGCCTCGGGTGGTATAAGCTATTCATGGAGTCCCAATTCCAGCCTGGATAATGGCTTTATCAGCAATCCTGTCGCAACACCTGATGTTACAACATTTTATAAAGTTACAGTAACAAATGCCCAGGGCTGTTCTTCCGAAGACAGTGTGTTGGTTATTGTAAATTCCAGTGATACTTTGGTAATTCCATTAACTGCCGGCTGGAATATAATATCAACAAATATTGAACCGGTTAGTGTTGATATGCTTGATATTGTTCAGCCTTTGATTGATAATAATACATTAATTAAAGTAATGGCCGAAAATGGCCTGGCTATTATAAATGATGAAGGCTCATGGATTGATGATATTAATTATTTTAAAT
>CAZBZX010000529.1:0-2844 GCA_964496465.1 uncultured Bacteroidales bacterium | reverse complement strand
TAATTTTTGGAACTCTAATGATAATATATACTTATGAATAAAAATAACAATGATAATTTAGATAGATTTCTTTAAAAATATAGAGATCTTCTTATTTTTTTAATTCCAAGAAATTTTTTAGTATCTGCATGCCGTGGGGCGTCATGTTGATGGACTTAGGGTGGAATTGTAGCCCTTCTACCAGATAATCTAAATCATATTATGATTTATAGTAAAATTAAACAAATCAAGATTAAAAATTTAAATAACAAATTCATTAATAATATTGAAGATTATGCAGACAATTAAAGATAAAGTTATTGAATCAATAAAAAAACTTCCCGATGATGCTAATTATGATGACATCATGGAATCAATTTATGTTCAGCAAATGATTACGAAAGGTATTGATCAGTTGGATAAGGGAGAATTTATATCTCATGAGCATGTAAAAGAAAGGTTTAAAGAATGGTTGAAATAAGATGGTCCCCTATAGCGACTGATGATTATGAATCAATAATTCAGTATTACGAGAAAACGGCACCCAAATTTGCTCAAAACCTTGCTAAGAAAATTATGTATATTATTGAAAATCTAATTCAATTTCCTAAAATGGGTAGATTGTTCCTGAATTAGAAAAAACGGAAATAAGGGAAGTAATTTATCGAAGTTTTCGTGTAGTATATCGTTTAAGAGATGAAGTTTTGGAAATTACTAGAATTATTCATGGAAGTCGTATTTTGAAGATATAATTATAATACCAAGAAGTTTTTTAAAATCTGCTTCCCATCTTCGCGAATATTTGCTACAGCAGATATGGTTAAACCAATTCCCCCTACTGCTAATTCTTTATAATGCTTTATCAAGGAATCAGTAACAAAACAAACTTCGTCAGCCAGCTGTTCAGTAGTAGCAGAGCGAACTAACCTGTTTGGAATCTCTAATTCGTTTATCTTTTTGGCTGTAAACACTTTATTAGATGTCATATTAATATGAAAGCTTAAATTTTATGAACTTGACACATAACTCCTTGAATACAATTTATTCCAATCTCGGGATCATAGGGGGGGTAAAAAGAACATAGAAAGTTAATGTTTGTACTTAGGTACTCGTTCTCTTCGGACTCTTTTTCAGGCATCCACCATCCATAGACTCCATTTACTGTATCAAGTCGAATACCATCAAATAGTTTTGCTTTATGATGGACAGATCCTTTTGGTGTTTCAATAACTACCATATCACCATCTTTAATTCCACGTTCATTTGCTGATTTAGGATGAATTAATAATTCTGGATATTGCCCTTCTTTCTGAACCCAAGAATATCCTGATCCTCTTGTTAATAGATATTTCTGCACTCTTCTGGTAGTTAAATAAAGAGGATATCGTTCACCAAGATGTGGTAAAGATATTGCACTATCTCCACACTCATGATATGTAGGTAAAGGATCATAACCAAATCTCTCCATACGTTCTGAGTAAAGTTCTACTTTCCCTGAGGGTGTCTTGAATCCTTTTCTTCTATATTTTTTGTATTTTGGTCTCCAAGCAATTGGACCCATCTTACAGAGAGTCTCAAAATTGAGTGGACCTCCACCACCTAAGGTTTCATCTACAAAGTCTCTCGATTTTTTCCATGGAAAAAGATTTTCTTTAATATAACCCTTCAGTTTCATTTTTTCGACGATATCATGGAATATTTGAAAAGAATCTCGACACCCTTCAGGTGCATCCACTAATTTTGGCATTGCACTTACCCAAGACCCATAAGAACTCGTCATCAGAAAATCAAATTCATATGTGTGTTTTATAGGCAGAATAAGATCTGCTAAATCTGACGTTGGACTAGGTGTATAGGCTAAAACCATCAGAAAATCAATTTTCTTCATAGCCTCAATCACTTTTCGGGCGCTTGCATATGACATCACGGGATTATTCCAAAATACAATCCATGCTTTTACTGGATAAGGTTCATTATGAATCATGCAATTTATCAAGGATGGGTTGTGTGGTCGTCGCATTATTGAGTTAGGTCCTGCCCATAACGGGAACCTCTCTGCTCCCATGGTTTGCTCTTCGATTTCTTTGTCAATAGTTATTCCGCTCCAGAAGTCAAACGAATCCTGACCTTCTTTACCTGGAGGACCTTGTGTAAGTCTGTTTCCTCCTTTCACATCAATATTACCACAAATTGAAATTAAAGCGGCAAAACTACGACATGTCTGAGTGGAATTTGCATGCTGACATACGCCATTATTTCCTCGATAACTAGCTGGTCCATTAGTTGCATACATTCTAGCAACTTTCACAATTTCATCAACTGAAAGCGATGTGACTTCTGCTGCCCATTCTGGACTATATTGTTGAACATGTTCTTTAAGTTTATCAAAACCTAGGCAATAATTTTTTACGAATTCTTCATCATATAGGTTTTCTTTTATTATAACATTAATCATTGCCAGAGCTAAAGCACCATCACTCCCAGGACGGATCTGAAGATATAGGTCCGCCGCTTCGGCTGCTTCACACCGTCGAGGATCGACAACAATGAGTTTAGCACCATTTTTCATTGCTGCTTTAATGTCTTGCCATTGACCTCCACAAGATACGGGTAAATTTGTTCCAACTAAGAGAATACACTTAGAATTTTTAAAATCTTGTGAACTACGATAAATAGTGATAGTATCCCCATAAGTTAATGGATCAGCAGTTTCAGCAGCTCCCTGACAAAGATCTCGATTAGTCATTGCGTTTGGACTATTTATTGCTTTCATAAAAGAAGCAACACTCGGCCACTCTGACATAGTTGTACATATTGATTTAGGGCTGTATTGCTTAATGATTTCACCTAATCGGTCAGCTGCTA
>CAZBZX010000528.1:0-2875 GCA_964496465.1 uncultured Bacteroidales bacterium | reverse complement strand
TAGTTCAGTAGGAGGTGTAAACCTGGAGTGGACGGATTATAACATTGAAGGTGTCATCCTGGGCTGTACGGAACTGCCCATGCTCATCAAGCAAGCCGATATGGACATTCCGGTTTTTGATACGGCGGCCATTCATGCAAAAGCCATTGTTGACTTTGCGTTAAAATCCTAAAGAGTTTTTAATAAAAGAAAAGGCCCTGCCGATATCGGCAGGGCCTTTTATATAGACAATTGTTTTAATTATTGAATTAGAGGTATTTATATTACTAAATCAAAAGTATTAATAAATAGAATTTGCTAATCTTATCCTTACCCAGTCCCTATTCAACTATATCTTGATTACTAAATATTCTATTCTAACAATTTGATTGATCGATTAAAATATTAATTTTCCTAATAATTTTTCAGTAATTTTATAAATTATAATTTCAAATTCATCAATAATAAATACCACAACATTCTTTATAAATTAAAACATCAACTCAAAATCCATAATTAATGAAAACAAATCATTTTAAACTAATCTTAGCAATCACTTTTTTATTAGCTATCTTGTTTGGAAGCTGTAAAAAAGACGATGACGATACTAGTATTACCGTAACACAAACTGACGTGGACGCAGTATCGAACTTTATAATAAGTGCAACCGGAGGTTTTGCTCATGGAGGACCTGATGGGGTTTCAGCTGACTCAACCGTCAGGGAAGTGTTTTCCGACCTTTCTAGTTTAAATGGTACTATTCCTATTGGTACAATTGTTACTAAAAAAACCTATAAAAAGGGTTTGGACGGAAATAAAACAAGCACCCTTTATGTTTCGTTTGTTATGGTTAAAAGGGAATCGGGCTATGATGCTGATCACCAGGACTGGGAGTATTTAATGATCCCTTTTGACAACGCTGTTGATTACACGGCACATCCTTATGGCATATTACCGGATGAAGGTGATACACGTGGAAAATTAAGTATGTGCATTGGTTGCCATGCTTCTGCCGGAGGAGGTGATTATTTATTTTCGAACGATTAAATTTTTAAAAGGGAATTATCATAGGCGGAGTTTCGTTAATTGAATTAACAATAAGGTGAATTATCCTGAACTTTTTCAATAAGGATTATTTATATCTACCAGAAGGCAGGCCTATCAGGGAATTTAAGCAAATTCTAAAAGGATCACTGAAGTTAACCGATCTCACGAGCATATCAGTATATGTCTACCAGAAAGGATAAATAGCAAATTATCATTACGCTTAATACTGTTGCAATTTTTTCATCATAATTATATTTTTTAAATTATTACTGAAACAAAATTGCAAAAACTCAATTCAATAGATGTGTATTTTATACAGTTCTGTCATTATTTTTAAATTTGGTAATTAAACTATTCATAATCTATTTATCCGTTTCATTTCAGATGTGGTAATCAGGAAAATTATATAGTTAAAATGAAACATATATTTATTTTATTTGTATTTATATAGAATAAATATGGTTATAATTAATTAATTTTAATGAAAACATATAAACAATGAGAGCAATAATATTTATATTTTTATTTGGATTATTTAACACCATTTGTAACTCACAGACTGAACTTGCTTCCTATGGTGGTTTGCAAAACGTTTTCATCGAAAAAGGTGATTATTACTTCGATAACAATAACTTTAAAAAAGCGATTGTATACTATAATATAGCCTTTGAGAATGATGGTGATTATAAGGCTATTCTCAGAAAAGCGGAAGCGTACACTAAATTAGATTACCTCGATCAGGCAATTGAGTGTTATCGTATTATTCTTAAATCTGATTATAAGATAGAAGATAGATATCTATTGACTTATGCTTTTCTGTTACTTAAGAATAACAATATTAAAGGTTTTGAGAAATGGGTGGATAGGTATAAAAGAAATGTTCATAAAGATATATATGATAATGTGTATGGAAAAGATATTAGAAAAAAAATGTATTATGATTCTTCTATTGTAATTGTTGAAAATGAAGGTATGTTAAACACTTCTGAGTCAGAAATATGTCCAGTAGTAAATCAAAATAAGATATTCTTTGCTTCTACCAGAAAAAATTTGACCGGGAGTGCCGGGAATAATTACTATAATTTATTTACAGCAAGCTACCTTGATGGCGGACAATTAGGCAGGTTAAACACGTTTAATTCAAGCCTTAATTCTGAATTAAACGAAAGCTCAATCTGTTTTTCTGATATTTCAAATAGTTTATATTTTTCGAGAAGTTCACTAGCAAACACAAATTTAAAAACATACGTCACCAATATTCCGGCTAATAGAAATGATATATTAAAGATAAATGAATTTACTATTGATGGATTGGGAAGTATTGGCCAAATTTCACTGAATAACAAGGGCACTAAAATGTATTTTGTTTCGGATGCACCAGGTGGATCAGGAGGATTAGATATTTATTCTAGTGATTTGGTAAACGGTACCTGGAGTAAACCAATTAATCTTGGAACTAACATCAATTCAGACAAAGATGAAATGTATCCATTTGTATTAAACGACACAGTACTATTTTTTACTTCTGCCGGTCATGATGGTTTTGGAGGCTTCGATTTATTTTCTGTTAACTTGAACCAGGAAAATAATGCACCAAAAAACCTTGGCAACAAAGTAAACACAGAATATGATGAATTTTCTCTTTCTTTTGCACCAGGTGGCCTTACGGGATATTTTTCTTCAAACAGGCCTGGTGGTTTTGGTAAAGAAGATATTTACCGGCTGCATTATTTAAACCTAAAATTAAAACATTCTTATTATAATAATAGAAGGAGAAACGCCCCTGAAGAAAAGAAGATAATTCTTTATCTGAGTGTCGGAACAGAATATAATATTATATCAGAAAAGA
>CAZBZX010000527.1:0-2876 GCA_964496465.1 uncultured Bacteroidales bacterium | reverse complement strand
TGACAAGTTAGTCGGGATAACACCCGCCCAATTTTTACACGAGGACCGTTATGGCACATTTAAAGAACCACCGACACTGACAGGTAATTAGAATGATAAAAAAGCTTAAAAATATTATTTCACTGACATTGGTTTTCATTTTTATGGCACCAATGACAATTAAGCTTTTAGATGGACTTTTTCACTATCATGACCACTTTCATTGTACAGCAAAGAATGAGAAGCATTTTCATGAACATCACGAAAAATGTCTTATTCCAAGTTTTGAACTTTCCTTTTTTTCAGATGAAAAGCATATACAAACTACACAAAAACACTTTTACCGTGTAGAACAAAATGATAATTACAATTTTGTATATTGTTGCAATAATTCAAAGTATTCATTCTTATTACGAGCACCACCAATTTTTACAGGTAAAATAGTGACATCTTAAATGATGGAATAAACTTATTTGTAAATTTTAAATCGTAATAAAATGAAGAAAATCGTTTTAATTTTCTTTGTGTTGTTTCTTTTCATAAAAGTAAACGCTCAAAATCAAATAAAAGGCAAGGTGACTGATGTAAATAATGAACCTTTGATTGGTGCATCAGTTTCTTTATCCGAACTTAATAAGGGGACAATAACTAATCAAGCAGGAGAATATCTGATTAGCAATGTTCCAAATGGAAAAATAAAAATTCAATTTTCATTTGTTGGGTACAACACCGAAATTAAAACAATTGATATTTCACAAACTGAAAATAAAATAGATATTTTGTTGTCAATAGCGATTATTCAATCGCAGGAAGTTGTGATTACCGGTGGCTATGTGAGTTCTCAACATGAAAATGCTGTAAAAATTGATGTATTGAAAAGCAAGGATATTGCTTTATCAGGAACATCCAATTTCATGGAATCATTAACCAAAGTTCCGGGTGTTGATATGATAGCCAAAGGACAAGGCGTTTCAAAACCCGTAATACGTGGTCTTTCAATGAATGACGTTTTGATTATGAATAATGGTGTACGAATTGAAAATTATCAATTCAGTGAAAACCACCCGTTAGGCATTGATGACAACGATGTGGAAAGGGTCGAAATTATTAAGGGTACTGCTTCTTTGCTTTATGGTTCGGATGCAATAGGTGGAGTTATAAATTTCATAAAAGAAAAACCTGCACCTGTAGGCAAAATATTTGGAGATTACCGTATGCAATTACATTCTAATACACTTGGTATGAACAATAGCATCGGATTGAAAGGAGCTTCGAAAAAACTTTTTGGCGGTTTTCGTTTTGGAAATAAAACCCATGCCGATTATATACAAGGTGGTGGTGATTATATTCCAAATTCACGATTCAACGAAATGACTTTCAACGCCAATACAGGATATACTGGAAGGATTGGAACTTTCAAAATTTTCTACGACTATTTTAAACAAGACTTAGGAATGACAGTGCCTCCAGTAAAACCATTGATAACAGAGCAAGGACGGAAAAATGAAATTTGGTTTCAGGATTTGGAGCATCAATTACTTTCATCTCAAAACAGCCTTTACTTAGGCAAATTCAAATGGGATATTAATGCAGCTTATCAAAACGCACTGAGAAAACTTCAAACAACACTTGATGTTCCTTTTGTTGAAATGAATTTGAATACCTTTACCTATGAATCTAAATTGTATTTGCCTTCCAACGATAAGTCGGAATATATTATTGGATTACAAGGAATGTCGCAAAATAACAGAAACCTTAACAATCGTGCTTCTCAATTTTTACCTGATGCCAATATTAATAATTTAGGATTTTTAGGATTAGCACAATGTACTTTTTTCAAAAAACTAAAATTACAGGGTGGTTTGAGATTCGATATGTATAAAGCTGAAACTTTTGCATTGGGAATAGAAGGAATAAGCAGTTATCATGCCCCAGTAAATAAGAAATTTTCAAACCTTAACGGGTCAATAGGTGCTACATATAGTGTTAATAAAAAAATAATGTTCAGGGCAAATTTTGCAAAAGGCTATCGTATACCAAATTTATCCGAACTTACTTCAAATGGAATGCATGGAAACAGATATGAGATTGGGAATGAAAATTTATCCCCAGAAAATTCATTTGAAACAGATTTAAGTATGCATTATCATAGTGAATTTATATCCTTTGATTTGGCTGGTTTTTATAATCAAATTAATGATTATATTTTCATTTCACCAACCACAGACACAACATCAACTGGTGTAGGCATTTATCGTTTCTCGCAAATAAATGCAAAGCTTTACGGTGGGGAAGCAGGGATTCATTTTCATCCTAAATCATTACCATGGTTGCATATTGAAGGGACATATTCTTCTGTTGTAGGAAAACAGGAAAATGGAAATTATTTACCATTTATACCTGCTCAAAAATTTCGTTATGAAATAAGAGCAGAACGTGAGAAAATTGGATTTTTGAAAAAACCATCAATCAAACTCTCTGCTCTATCTGCATTGAAACAAGGGAATCCATCTCCGTACGAGACAGCAACAAATGGATATACGCTTGTAAATTTTAGTATTAATACAGTCTTTCATGTATCTCGACAAATTTTAAATTTTGGTATATCTGTAAACAATATTTTCGACACACAATATTTTGACCATCTTTCTACATTGCAGCCTTTGAATTATTACAATCAAGGAAGAAATATTAGTGTATCTTTGAAAGTACCATTTGGTATAAAATAAATAGGTAAGAATGATATGATTATAAAAATAAACGTGCCATAACATCGTGTAAAAACAAGGCGGGGCGCGGTATCTGTATGATAAGTAAACCAAAATATATAAACCAACTACGGTCTGACAAGTTAGTCGGGAAAACACCCGCCCAATTTTTACACGAGGACCGTTGGG
>CAZBZX010000526.1:0-2893 GCA_964496465.1 uncultured Bacteroidales bacterium | reverse complement strand
AGCAACAAAATTTAGCTAATTCATGTTTAATAGGAATTCCATTTTCAAATAATAAAACCTCAGTTTATAATGATAATAAAGATAACATAGACCATAAAAAATCCTGGTGGTTAACACAATTATTTGAAAGTTATGATAACTTTAAAGATATTGATAACTCAAATGATATAATTCAAAATTTTAGTTGTGCTTGTGCAAAAGGTGTTATATCAAACATTACAAAGTATAAACATCTGTTTACATCTTCAGATTCAAATCATGATATTGCAATTAAGCTGAATGCTCTTTTAAAAGAAAAAATATATGAAATTAATAATGGCGAATTATTTTGCATATATAAGCATCACTCATGCCCTGTTAATGGTAATGATTCTTTGAACTCACAAAGTTTATGCAATTGTACTTTAGGATGGCAAAAGGCACTTTTAGAAACATTGCTAGATAGAGATATAAAAGTTAATCTTTTAGGTAGTCAAAAAAAAGGCGATAAATATTGCAAAATAAAAATTGAAATCTTTTAAACATAATTATTTATTTTCCAATTTACTTCTTGCGTGTTCCATTAATAAATAAAATGCCTGCCCTTCAGTTGAAACCCCAGGTTTATCAAAAAAAGGAGCCCCACACACTCCATTCACATATCCCAATTCGTCAACTTTACTGTTTGCTGCATTTCTCATTTTTTCAGCATATTTAAAATAATTATTTTCAATCCAGCCATAATTAATTCCTGTATAAATAGAATATGCCAACATTTGTGAAAGGTTTGTTTCAATAAATGAATTCGGATCATTTATAATATCATGAAATAATCCATCCTTTCTTATATATTTTAAGCATCCATCAATTACTTCTTTTAAAAAATAAACCAATTCATTCTTTTCATCATTAAAAGTTTCAGGTAAGTATTTCAAAGTTCTGGCAATGCCAGCAGCAGTCCACCCATTTCCGGTCCCCCAATAATTTTTCCTAATAAACTGTTTACTTTCATCATTCCAAATATGAGAATACAATTTATCATTAGCATTAAAAAGGATTTGTCGAATACCTTTAATTTGCTTAACCGCTTCTTTATATTCTCCTGCAAATGCCAAAAATGGGGGTGCCATATACATCGAATCTATCCACAATTGTTTTGAATCTTTGCGATGATATAATATTCCATTTTTTGTTTTTGGAGCTTCAATTAATAAATAATTTAACATCTTCATACCTGCTTTTTCCATAAGACTATCTTTATTTAATTTCGCAGATATAAAAACCGCTTCACCATTTGATGCAGGATCTGTCGAAGATTCATCCCCATACATTATACCTAAACGGCCATCTTCATGCTGCCGAACAACAGCCTCTCGAGCAAATAAATATATTAAATCTTCCTCCATCATATCAATAAGTGCATGCGATGCAATCCCTTGTTCCCATGAATTTCTTTGCATGCAAAGCATTATTTTCTTGACTTTTTCGATTTTAGAATTTATGCTTTTCAATTCTTTATTATTCTGACTCTCACAACTTATTAAAGGAAAAGTTGCTGTAGCTGCCCCCAATTTAACAGTGTTTGTTATAAATCGTCTTCTTTTCATTCTAGGCTTTTAGTATTTCTATGTCAACACTTTTATCATTTATTTCAATGCTTGCATACTTTTTATCTCTCCAGGGACCTGGATTCACAATTTGTGTTTTTCCAATTTTATCAATACCAGTCGATTCATGAATATGCCCGCATACACAAATTAATGGCTCATCTTTTTCAATTACTTTTCTTAATGATTTTGATCCAACATGCATTACAGCCATCATTTTATCTAAAATTGTATTAAACGGCGGTTGATGAGACACAATAATTGTTGGATTAGCTGATTTTAAAGTCCCTATTTTTTCAAGAATATCTTGGTAATAATCTTCATTGTATTCATTTGGAGTATTAAATGGAGTAAATAGCGACCCTCCCAAACCAATAATATTAAAACCATTAAATAATATATTCTTCTCTTCAATATTAATTCCTTTATCTTCTAAATAGTTAACAACGTCCTTATGGTCGCAATTACCTGAAACAGCTACAATATTTTCATTTATTTCAGAAAAGGCTTCAACTATTTTTCTTGCATCCTCTTTATTCCCAAAATGAGTAATATCTCCCGATAAAATAATTAATTCAGCTTCTTTAATTTCAGTTGCAATATTATCAATCCCGTCCAAATTACTATGTAAATCTGTAAAATGTAAAATTTTCATAAATATTTAATTATTAAATTTTTATTAATAATTTAAGCTATGATTCTAAAACAACGAAATTAACAAATAATTTTTCAAGTTTATTCAATTAATTTTTTGAGATAGCTTTTCCATTTTTACAATTTAATTGTAACTTGATTTATAAAATTATAATAAAAAGAAAAGTTATAATAAACACTGATCTAGCTAAAATTTTACTATTCTTGCTTTAATAAAATTTTAAGTTACATAATATTAAATTTGTATAATATGAATATGAAATATTTTTATGAAGTTTTTGAAAATGTGCCCCGACAGGGCCCAGGATCAGATAAAACTACAACTAATGCATGTAGTATATTAAAGGACTTTTTGCCCCAAGGTCCGAAAATATTGGACTTAGGATGTGGATCAGGTACCCATACAATTCAACTAGCAAAACTTATTGAAGGTAATATTATTGCAATTGATAATCACCCAGCTTTTATTGATATGCTGAGTAATAAAGTTTTGAATCAACAATTATCTTGTGCTGTATATCCTGAGGTTGGAGATATGGGAAATTTAAATTTCAATGGAGAACGTTTTGACCTGATTTGGTGTGAAGGGGCAATATATAATTTGGGTTTTGAAAAAGGACTGAACTATTTAAAAAAATTTATCAGGGATGGTG
>CAZBZX010000525.1:0-2895 GCA_964496465.1 uncultured Bacteroidales bacterium | reverse complement strand
ATAATTTATATCGCCCGATATTTGAGATTGAACCGATATCATCTAGTATTCGAATGGCTGGTTTTGGTGGTACTTATAATTACCAGGAACTTGAAGGATATAAGAGTTCAAAAATGATGATTGAAACCAGTCAAAACATTGAGGAATTATTTAAACAAATTTACATTCAATCAAAATCATACGATCAGGTTATTGATAAGCTTCTAGAAAAAGAAAAATTAGTTGGATGCAGACCGGCTATCCAGCCTATATCAGATAATGATTGCATCCGGATTAGCGATTTTTTTGGATGGCGTATTGATCCTTTTACAAAAGCAGCAACAATGCATCATGGAGTTGATTTTGCAGGCGATAAAGGCGGGAAAATAATTGCTACCGGAAATGGTGTTGTTGTTAAAGCAGGATATTCAATATTTGGATATGGGAGAATTATTGAGATTGATCATGGATTTGGTTATAAAACAAGATATGCTCATTTAGATAAAATTTATGTAAAAGAAGGAGAAAAAGTTAATAGGGGACAAACTATTGGTTTGCTAGGAAATTCCGGCCGGTCAACCGGGCCACATTTGCATTATGAAGTTAGAATGAATAATACACCTGTTAATCCACTGTTTTTTTTCAACAATGATATAAGCCCTGAAGAATATACAAAAATGATTACTTTTCTTAATAAAAAGTAGGCTACTTTAACATTTCCTTTTTAATAAAATATCATAATAATTCATTGGATTTTACTTTATTTTGTATAAACTTGCAGAAAATAAAGGGTTTTGCTTTAAATTTATTACATAAAAAATGGCAAAAAGAAAATATAAATATAATCCCGACTCATTAAATTACGATCAACTACAACTTACATTTAAAGACAAACTACTAAAAACGCTTACGCAACTTGCAGCTTTAATAATAGTTGCTATAGTGGTAAATGTATTGATTTCATCATTCTTTGATACGCCTAAAGAAAAAGGGCTTAAAAGAGAAAACTATAATCTGGTTACGCAATATGAAATTCTGGATAAACAATTAAATTTAATTGAAAATACCCTTTATGATTTACAAAAAAGAGATAGTAATATATATCGGGTAATATTCGAAGCAGAGCCACTTCCCTATTCAATTCGTATGGCTGGTTATGGTGGAACAGACAGATATAAAGAACTTGAAGGTTTTACAAATTCCGAACTAATAGTTGATGCCTCTAAAAAAATTGATCAACTTTCACGAAGAGCATATATTCAATCAAAATCTTACGATGAGATAATTACTTTAGCTATTGATAAGGAATATTTGTTAAAAAGTATCCCGGCTATTATGCCAATTTCAAATAAAAATTTAAAAAGAACGGCTTCGGGTTGGGGATATAGGATACACCCTATTTATAAAATAAGAAAGTTCCATTATGGAATGGATTTTACTGCACCAACTGGCACTGAGATTTATGCCACAGGTGATGGGAAAATAATTGAAACAAAATCTTCAATGCGGGGTTATGGTAATAAAATTGTTATTGATCATGGTTTTGGCTATGAAACACTATATGCCCATTTAGAAAAATTCAATGTTAAAGAAGGACAAATGGTGAAAAGAGGTGATGTAATAGGTTTTGTTGGCAGCACAGGCGCTTCCACTGCACCTCATTTGCATTACGAAGTACATAAAAACGGAAAAAAAATTAACCCAGTTAATTTTTATTTTAATGATTTATCACCAGAGGAATATGAAAATATGATAATTATCTCTTCTAATAGCGGCCAATCATTTGACTAAAAATAAACTCAATCTTGATAAAACACATTAAGTGAGACCTTTTAAACTTTACCAATTAATATTTATTTCGGTTTTATTTATTCAGACAGATGATTTAAAAGTTAAACATATATCAATTGGGGCTACATCTTTGCCAGAAAATTCCGAAGTTAAACTTACTTTAGTAAAGCGATTTCAGCATTATAAACAATCAACCAATTCACCAGATGATATATTCGATAGAGATATTAATAGTCCAAAATCTGCTATAGTTTTTAATAACAAACTATATATTAATAATTTAGAAGGTTACTCCACTAATGTTTATGATTTAGATAATTTTCAAAAAACCAAAGTAATTCATCATAAATTTAAAAGTGCTAACGTGGAGCTTTTTAAAGATACATCCCTTTTTGATTATAATTTTTATACATCCGATAAAAATTATAATATTTTCAACGGAAAACCAGTTGAAGGATGTTTTTCGTATGAAGGAAAATATTTATGGGTAACATATTATAGAAGAAGCTATGACTTAAATGCAATAGATCCTTCTGCAGTTGCAATTATTGATACGGAGACTGATCAGATAATAAGAGTTATGCCCACTGCTCCTCTACCTAAAATGATAGCCTGCTCACCAAATAATAAATATATTGCTGTTACTCATTGGGGAGACAATACAATTGGAATTATTGATATTGCATCTGAGAATGTTAACGATTTCAAATACGTAAAATTATTAACAGTTGGATACAGAGTAGATTTGTCAAAATATTATAATGAAGAAAAAGTGGATCGAGATCATGGTTGCGGTTATTGTTTAAGAGGAACTATTTTTACTCCCGATAGCAAATTTTTATTAGTAGGAAGAATGGGTGGTGGCGGAATTGCTGTATTTAACATGAATTCATTAAGCTATGTAAGAAGTGTATTTGGAATGAAAACAAATATCAGACATTTAGTTATAAATCATAACAATTTATATTTGGGTTCGAATTCAGAAGGATATGTACAAAAATGTAATTTAAATGATTTTCTTGATCATGCTGTAAATAATTCTGAAAATTACACTAAATTTGAAACTTGTTTTCTAGGAAAAGGGGTAAGAACAATCAGTTGCACTAAAGACGGAAAATATATATT
>CAZBZX010000524.1:0-2901 GCA_964496465.1 uncultured Bacteroidales bacterium | reverse complement strand
AAGATGAGGTGAAGGTTATAATAGATAATGCAATTAAATCTTATGATCTTAAGGAAGAAAATATTGTTTTATTTGATAAATTAAAACTTGCCAATCTTGAATTGGAAGCCGTAAATAAATCATTAGAACAAAAAGTAATTGAACGTACTAGCGAGCTTAAAGCTAAAAATGAAGAACTTGAGAAACATAGGAATAATTTAGAAGAATTAGTTAAAATAAGAACTAAAGATTTAGAAAAAGCAAAAGAAAAAGCTGAAGAAAGTGATAGTTTAAAAACTGCTTTCTTATCAAATGTTTCTCATGAAATAAGAACACCCATGAATGCTATAATTGGATTTACAGAATTATTAGTAAATATGGATTATACTGATGATGAGAAAGTTGAGTTTAAAGAACAAATACTTTTTAATGCGAATACACTATTAAGACTAATTGATGATATATTGGATATAGCTAAAATAGAAGCGAACCAGGTTAATATTCAATACGGAAATCATAATTTAAATCAAATTCTTGATGAATTATTCATGATTTATGAAAAACAGATTGAGGAGAATAATAAAAAAATTGGATTAATATTGGAAAAACCAGACACAGATTTACCTTTAATTATTACTACTGATAAAATCCGACTACACCAAATAATGTCTAATCTTATTGGGAATGCTTTAAAATTTACAGATTTTGGTAGTGTTAAATTCGGGTATAATGTGTTGGAGGATGAGAATAAAATTTTATTACATGTTACCGATACTGGAATAGGAATTTCCAAAGACATGCAAAGTATTATTTTTAACAGATTTCGTAAGGCTAGCCTAACATCTTCAAAATTATATAGAGGAACAGGTTTGGGACTTTTTATTACTAAAAGTCTGATTGAACTTTTTGATGGGAAGATTTGGGTGGAATCAGAGGAAAATAAAGGATCAACATTTTTTGTTATGATCCCTTATTTGCAACCTGAAAATGAGATGATTACTGATGTAAAAGTAGAATCAAGTTCTTTGCCAGATGTAGATTTTGGAGGTAAATCTATTCTTGTCGCTGAAGATGAAGATTCAAGTTATTTATTCATTGAAAAATCACTAAGAAAAACTAATGTTAATTTAATAAGGGCTTTAGACGGTGAGCAAGCAATTGACATATTAAAAAATAATGCAATTGATTTAATACTAATGGATATGCAAATGCCTGTTATGAATGGATATCAGGCAACAAAAGAAGCTAAACTTATTAATAAGAATATTCCAGTTATTGCTCAAACTGCCTTTGCAATGGCCGAACAAAAAGATGAAATTCTTAAACTTGGCTGTGATGATTTTCTTTCAAAACCATTCAAACCTAAGGATTTGATTAATACTATTTTGAAACATATATAGATTAAGTTGGTCTACTCTCTGTGTTGAAGAAAAATAGTATTTATCTTTAGTAATTATAAAGAAAACTTATCGAAAATTAAATTGTTTAATTTTAATAAATCGTAAAAATTTTATGAAAGCTGAAATTATTACTATTGGAGATGAGCTTTTAATTGGACAAGTGATTGATTCTAATTCAACGTGGATCGCCGATTATATAAAAGACTTTGGAATTCAAATCGTGAAAATAACTTCTATTTCTGATGATAAGAAGGAAATTTGTAAAGCACTTTATTTAGCCGAGAATAATGCAGATTTAATAATTATAACTGGAGGACTTGGCCCAACAAATGATGATATTACAAAAATTGCAGTTTGTGAGTATTTTAATACGAAGTTAGTATTTAGTCAAACCGCATTTGAGGATATCACTCAATTTTTAAAATATAGAAATAAAATAGTTAGCCCGACAAACAGGGCCCAGGCTGAAATACCCGAAATTTGTACTCATTTAAGAAATCACTATGGGACAGCACCAGGCATGTGGATTGAAAGAGAGAACAGTATCTTTGTTTTTCTGCCTGGCGTACCTCATGAAATGAAAAACCTAATTGAGAATGAGGTTTTAGAAAAAATATTTAAACGGTATTCGCCACCAACATTTTTACATAAAACCGTTCATTTAATTGGAATTGCAGAATCTGATCTCTCAGATATTTTATATAATTTTGAAGAACAATTACCGACAGGTATAAAACTTGCTTATTTACCATCTCCCGGGTATATTCGACTCCGACTTAGTTGTAAATCTAGTAACAAAGGTATTATTAAAACATTTGAGCATCAAGTTAATTTGTTGAAATCCATAGTTTCGGATTATATTTTCTCAGAGGATAATAAAAGTATTTCAAAAACTGTTGGAGAATTATTAAAGGCAAAAAAACTTAGTTTATCAACTGCTGAGAGTTGTACTGGAGGAAAATTAGCTAGCTTGATAACTCTTATTCCAGGTAGTTCTGAATATTATAAAGGTTCTGTAATTGCTTATTCCAATGAGATTAAGGAAAATATTTTAAAAGTAAAAAAGGAAACATTAAATAAATATGGAGCTGTAAGTGAAGAAGTAGTGAAAGAAATGGTTAATGGGATATTAAAACTTATGAAATCAGATTTTGCTATTTCTATTTCTGGTATTGCTGGTCCAACTGGTGGAACAGAAGAAAAACCAGTAGGAACTGTTTGGATTGCAGTTGGAAATAAAAATAAAATTGTTGCAAGAAAATATCATTTTGGAGAAAAGCGCGATTTAAATATTGAGAAAGCATCTATTTACGCATTAAACATGCTTAGAATTGAGTTATTAAATAATGATTAATGATGATGTGAATAAAATTATCTATAAAATTATCAATAACTTATGTTTTTGTTTGATTAATTGAATAAAAATCATTTATTTTGCGCCGTATTTTTGTGAGTCATTTAAATATTTAAATAGAATGTCTAAAGTTTGTCAGATTACAGGAAAGAAGGTTATTTCAGGAAA
>CAZBZX010000523.1:0-2902 GCA_964496465.1 uncultured Bacteroidales bacterium | reverse complement strand
GTCAATATGATGGTGGATTACTTGGTGGCGCAGGGGTATCGCGTCGTCGTGGCTCAAGATGGGATCGAGGCAGTTCACTGCGCGATCGAGGAGCAGCCCGATCTGATCTTGATGGACATCCAGATGCCGGGGATGGATGGACTGGAGGCGATCCGGCGTCTGCGCCAGCACGCAGATCCTATGACCAAGGAGAAAGGCAGACTGGCGAACATGCCGATCATCGCCCTGACGGCGCTCGCCATGCCCGGCGATCGAGAGCGCTGCCTGGCGGCCGGTGCGGATGGGTACATCAGCAAGCCGGTGAGCCTGAGAGCGTTAGCGGCGGCGATCGGAGAACACATGAACGGCCAAACGGCATCGTAGCGGGCCATACCAGGCCCGGTCGTTCGACGGATTGTGCTATGGAATACGCGTTCGAGTGGGCATATGGGGTCGTCCGCACGCTATGACCAGCCATGTCCTTATGCTGTGAGGAGATACGGATGAACGGATCCTGGGAACAGACGATATTGGTCGTAGATGATACGCCGGACAGCCTCTATGCGCTGAATAGCATTCTTGGCGCGGGCTATCACGTCCAAACAGCACGAGATGGAGAGCGGGCGATCTCGATCGCCCGCTGGGCGAGCCCACCCGACCTGATCTTGCTGGATATCGTTATGCCGGGGATGGATGGCTACGAGGTCTGCCGCCAGCTCAAGAGAGATACCCAGACCTGCGATATTCCGGTCATCCTGATCAGTGCACTGGGCGATGTGCAGGACAAAGTCCGTGGATTCGAAGCCGGGGCCGTGGACTATATCACCAAGCCGTTCCAGGCTGACGAGGTCCTGGTACGCGTGCACACCCACTTGACGCTGCACAACCTGCACAGAGAGCTCAAGTCGTGCAACGAGCAGTTGTGGCAGGCTCTGGACGAAGAAAGGACAAAGCTGGCGGAACGGACCGACACCGGTCTGCTGCTCGGTACCTTTGCCTGGTGGGAGCTAGAGCTGCCATCTGGCCGCGTCAGCTTTGACGATCAAAGGGCGACGATGCTGGGCTATGCGCCAGAGCAGTTCGAGACCTACGAGGATTTCACCGCGTTGCTGCATCCCGATGACTATGACAGAGCGATGCAAGCGATGGGAGATCACCTGGCAGGAAAAGCCGAAAAGTACGAGGTCGAATACCGTCTTCAAGCCAGCGATGGGACCTACAAGTGGTTCCGAGACGTAGGGGGGATCACGAAGCGTGACGAGGCCACCGGCCGCGCGCGGACCGTCGGGATCGTAGAAGAGATCACCGCACACAAGCGCTCGGAGGAGCAGCGGGAACTGTTGGTAGCCGAGATCCGGAGGCAAACGTGTGGCATGCGGCAGGTGGTAGATGCCGTGCCGGAGGGCGTGCTGCTGCTGGACGAAGCGGGGAATGTCCTGCTGTCCAACCGCCTGATGAAGGAATACCTGGACGTGCTGGTCGGACCGCAGCGGACCAGGCACCTCGATCACCTGGGCCCCTACTCGCTTGCTGAGCTGCTCTCTCTTCCGCCGGGATACTGGTACGAGCTGGAGGCGGCTGGCCCTCCGCTGCGCGTTTTCGAGTTCTTCGTCCGGCCTGCGGACAAAGAAGCCGACCGGCACGACTGGGTGCTGGTGCTGCGCGACGCGACCAGGGAGCGGCAGCACCAGCAACTGTGGCAGCAGGAACGCCTATCGGCGCTCGGCGAGCTCGCCGGGGACGTCGCGCACGACTTTAACAACCTATTGACTGCGCTTCGCGGGTATGCAGATCTGACCGCACATGATCCTGCCCCCGCCGATCCGGCCAAAGCCACCGGGTCGGCGACGAGCACCGCGCAAGGTGGAACAGAGACGATCCTGCTGGTAGAGGACGAAGCGTCCGTACGGGCACTGGCCTGTCGCGCGCTGGAGGAACGAGGCTACGCCGTGCTGCAGGCGGGCCGGCCCGAGGAAGCGCTGCGCCTGGTAGGCGAGTACACGGATAGGATCGATCTGCTCTTAACGGATGTCGAGATGCCTGGCATGCGGGGACACGAGCTGGCAGAGCGGCTGCTGCTGCTGCATCCTGATACGGCCGTGCTGTATATCTCTGGTTACACAGACCGAGGCATCGTGCAGAATGGGAGGCTGATCGAAGGCACGGCGTTCCTGCAAAAGCCATTCAGGCCGGGCGCGCTGGTGCTCAAGGTGCGCGAGGTGCTGGACGAGGCTCGGACCGGCAGAGGCGTCGGACCATCACGGACCAGCCTGGAAGCGTAGCGCCTGCAGTCCGGCGGTGAGCTAGCAGAGGAACGAGACGTGTGGGCGACGTCGATTTCCTGAACGATGGCATCGATTTCGTGGCAGAGTATGATGCCCAGCTTGCAGCAGGGCTAAAGATGCTCGCGGGTAGCCACAAGTCCGACGCACTCTACAATGTGCTCCACATCCGAGAATAGATGTGACCAAAGCGTAGAGTTCGGTGGAGGACAAAGGTGGCCGAGGAGATGGGGAAAACCGGAACCTTTCGGGTCCTGATCGTCGATGACGATGAGGATGTGGGATACCTTTTCCAGTGCCTGCTGGGAGGCCCACCAGAGGTGAGCTGGGCTACGGACGGATACGAGGCAATCGCCAAGACGGAACAGGATGTCTGCGACCTTTTCTTCTTGGATGTACGGTTGCCCCACGTGAGTGGTGTCGCGACGTTGCGTAGGTTCAAAGCGCTGGTCCCTGACGTGGTGTTCATCATGATGAGCGGGCATGTGGTCGATCGAGAGGTAGAGGAGGCACTGGCCCTGGGTGCGGCTACCGCTGGCACCGGCTTGATCGGCGGAAAGACCGAGCTCGGAGGTCTGTTCTCGACCTCCGAGCTCGATGCGTTTTCAAGGGGAACCATTCTGCCTCCGTTGGCGTCTATG
>CAZBZX010000522.1:107-2905 GCA_964496465.1 uncultured Bacteroidales bacterium | reverse complement strand
TGGATTGTTGATAAAGACAAAAAAAGTCGGAAGAAAATCTTCCGACCATACGTGGGAAAGTCCCGCTTTTTTTTATTCGCTATTCATTGATATTAAGAATTCTTCATTTGATTCGGTCTTCGCTAATCTGTCGCGCATAAATTCCATTGTTTCCAGAGAATTCATATCGCCTAGATAATTTCTTAATATCCAAATTTTATTAAGTATATCTTTATCAAGCAATAAATCTTCTCTACGAGTGCTTGATGCATTAATATCAACTGAAGGGAATATTCGTCGGTTAGATAATTTTCGATCAAGTTGAAGTTCCATATTACCGGTTCCCTTGAATTCTTCAAATATAACATCATCCATTTTTGAGCCAGTTTCAGTTAATGCAGTTGAAATAATAGTCAATGAACCACCATTTTCAATGTTTCTTGCTGCTCCAAAAAACCTTTTTGGTTTATGCAATGCATTTGAATCAACTCCACCAGATAATACTTTTCCTGATGCTGGGGCAATGGTATTGAATGCACGAGCTAACCGAGTTATTGAATCTAATAATATAACTACATCATGACCACATTCAACTAACCTTTTAGCTTTTTCAAGAACAATATTTGCAATTCGAACATGTCTTTCAGCTGGTTCATCAAATGTAGATGAGATAACTTCTGCTTTTACATTTCTTGCCATATCGGTTACTTCTTCTGGCCTTTCATCTATTAATAATATCATCATGTATACTTCAGGATGATTATAGGCAATAGCATTTGCAATTTCCTGCAACAATACAGTTTTACCAGTTTTTGGCTGAGCGACTATCAATCCTCTTTGCCCCTTACCAATTGGAGCAAACATATCAACAACCCGACAAGAAAGATCATTTCTGCCTTTTCTTGTCAAATTAAATTTTTCATCAGGAAATAAAGGTGTAAGATAATCAAAAGGAACACGATCTCGAATATAATCAGGATCCCTACCATTAATTTCTTCTACCTTAATTAAAGGAAAATATTTTTCACCTTCTTTTGGTGGACGAATAGTTCCTTTAACAGTATCCCCTGTTTTTAATCCAAATAATTTTATTTGTGATTGTGATACATAAATATCATCAGGAGAATTTAAATAGTTATAATCGGCAGAACGTAAAAATCCATAACCATCCGGCATAATCTCTAATACTCCCGAATTTGAAATGATTCCATTAAACTCATATATTTTTTCACCATTTCTTTTTTCAGTTTGTCGTTTTATCATACTTTCATTATTCTCTAAATATGATTTTCGAGGCTCATTTATTGGTGCATCTGACTTTACTAATTCTTTTTCAGTATCTTTTTCTTCAGAATAACTTGATATTTCTTTTTCAACAACAAGTTCATCTTCTTTGATATCAATAATATTTGTTTCATTTCTACTACTCTCTATATCCAATTTTGGTTTCTCTTCCAATAATCCATTACTTTTTAAACCTGGATCTTTACTAATTCTTTTTCTCTTTACTCTTCGTCCATATTTATCTTTTACATAATTATTATCTTCTGTTTCCTTCACCCCTTGCTTTTTAGCAACAACTTCTTTTTTACCGGTGGCAATAATTGCTTGCTGATCAAGAATTTTATATACTAAATCCTGCTTTTTTAAAGTATCAACTTTTTTAATATTTAATTCTTTTGCAATATCTCGCAACTCAGAAACTAACTTTTTATTCAATTCTAAAATATCGTACATATTAATTGAAAATTTATTGATTTAATGATTATTAAATTATTATATATTAATTACCTATGAATAAACAATTTATAAAAATATCTGGATTAAAAGCTATATGCTAAATATGAATGTACTTTGGGAAATTCTTTGCAATTATAAATAATAGTTTATAATTACCAAAAAAAAATATTATTTTTATTTGCTTTTTTAAGTAAATACATGAACCTTAATGAAATATTATTAATGCATAAAATTAAAGAAAAATAAACATAAAATGCAAATTTTCGTATAAAATAAAAATGCACCCCTATGCGACAGCTTAAAATTATTAAACAAGTCACAAATCGTGAGACACCCTCGTTAGACAAATATTTACACGAAATTGGCAAAGAAGATCTTATTACTGCAGAAGAAGAAGTTGAATTAGCAAGAAGAATAAAATGTGGAGATAGCAATGCTTTAGACAAACTTATTAAAGCAAATTTACGCTTTGTTGTATCTGTTTCAAAACAATATCAAAATCAAGGTTTAAGTTTGCCCGACTTAATTAATGAAGGTAATCTTGGTCTGATTAAAGCTGCCCAGCGATTTGATGAAACTCGTGGGTTTAAATTTATTTCTTACGCGGTTTGGTGGATAAGACAATCAATTTTACAAGCGCTTGCTGAACAAGCAAGAATAGTTCGTTTACCTTTAAATAAAATTGGATCAATAAATAAAATTAATAAGACATTTTCTGAATTAGAGCAAAAATATGAGCGTGAACCTTCGCATCTTGAAATTGCCCAAGCATTAGAATTAGCTCCGAAAGATGTAAAAGAATCAATTGCCAGTTCAGGAAGACATGTATCAATGGATGCTCCTATTACCCAGGATGAGGATACGAATTTATATGACGTATTATTAAGTAAAGAAAATCAAAGTCCTGATAAAGGCTTAGTGAATGATTCATTACGGAAAGAAATTGAAAGAGCTTTAAATACTTTAACACCAAGAGAGGCTGATATAATTAGACTGTATTTCGGACTTAATGGTAAACATGCACATACTCTTGAAGAGATTGGTGAACAATTTAATCTAACACGTGAAAGGGTAAGGCA
>CAZBZX010000522.1:0-97 GCA_964496465.1 uncultured Bacteroidales bacterium | reverse complement strand
AAGTAAAATACTAAAAACTTATTTAGGATAGTATTTAATCCGGCAACGACCGGATTTTTTTATTCTTTACCTTCTGCAAAATCATTTAAATAGTTAA
>CAZBZX010000521.1:0-2907 GCA_964496465.1 uncultured Bacteroidales bacterium | reverse complement strand
ATTTAATGCATCTATATTATCAACTAACATATTTCCAGTTGAAGCTCCCATAAAAACTTTAATTCCGCAAACTGTTGCAGGATCTGTTTTAACAATTTCATCTATATTATTGTTTGTAGCACCTAAATAAAATGAATAATTAGCAAATGATTTTTCTTCAGCAATTTTAAATTTTTGTTCAAGTAGTTCCTGTGTAATAGTTTGTGGGTTTGTATTTGGCATTTCCATAAAAGAAGTGATTCCACCTGCAACCGCAGCTTTCGATTCAGAGTAAATATCACCTTTATGGGTTAATCCGGGTTCCCTAAAATGTACCTGGTCATCAATAACTCCAGGCATCAGGATTTTTCCTGCCGCATCAATTTCTTTATCAAATTTTTTATTTGGTATTTCATTTACTTTATAGATTTCAGCAATATGGTTGTTATTTATTGCAACATGGCCTTCAATTATACTGCCATCATTTACGATCATTGCGTTTTTAATGATAATACTTCCCATATCATTAAACATTTTCAATGTTTTTTTGGAAAATCCCCGAATCATAGTTTGGGTTGAATTCAGGATTCTCGCTTATTTCTCCAGTAATATAATTTAAAAAACCTTTTATATATTTATTTGATAATGTGTATAAATCTTCTGAGTTTTCATCTATTTCAACAGGTTGTTCTACTAACATTTGTTCTACACTCAAAATATCATGTTTGTTTTTAATTTTAAGTTCATTTAAATAGAAATCAAATATTTTTTTTGATATGCATATCACAATAATGTAATTACCGTATAACTTTCTTAAGCTGTGCTTATAAGATAATTCAATTTCATCATTAGTTATTAATTCTGCAGTTTTATGAAAATTACTGGAAAATTTAAATCCTTCCTTAATGATTTTGTGGGCTATTTCCTTTTCAGCAGTGTAATGAATATAGGTATTATTTTCTTCAGTATTTTCTAAAATGAATTTTTTTATAAATTCACTTGATAATAAATCATTTTTAGATTTAGGAAGATCCAATGATTTTGATTCAATTAGGGTTCTTATATAGTCTATTACATAGCTTTTGTCCCAATATTTATCTATATGAGTTAATTTTAAATGGATCGCATCAATTTCTTTACTTTTTTTAAAAATCTGATAATGTAAAAAAATAGTATATATCAGTAAAATTAATATGATAACCAGAAGGATAGTAGTATCCATAAATGAATTGGCTTATATTATATAATAGAATGATTATAATTTTTAAAAAAACTTCTTATTTTCATTTTTACTATTCCCCAAACGGCTTCACTAAATATCCCCCCCGACATTTTAGATGAACCTTTTTTCCTATCAGTAAAAATAATAGGTACTTCAATTATATTAAATCCCATTTTCCAAGCAGTAAACTTCATTTCAATTTGAAACGCATAACCTTTAAGTTTAATTTTATCGAGATTAATACTTTCAAGTACTTTCTTTGTGTAACATTTAAATCCAGCAGTTGTGTCCCGTATAGACATGCCTGTAATGCATCTTACATAGGCTGAGGCATAATATGACATAAGAACTCTTCCAATTGGCCAGTTTACAACGTTTACACCCGATACATATCTTGAGCCAATTGCTAAATCTGCACCTTTATTTTGGCAAGCTTCAATTAATTTTACCAAATCTTTAGGATTGTGTGAAAAATCAGCATCCATTTCACAAATAAGATCATAATTTTTTTCCAGAGCCCATTTAAATCCTGTGATATAAGCAGTTCCTAAACCGAGCTTCCCATTTCTTTTTATGAGGTTTAATTTATTATTTGGATATTTTATTTGAAGATTTTCGATTATTTCATATGTTTTATCCGGCGAGTTATCATCTACTATAAGTATATCAATATCAATTGGAAGTGAATATATAGAACTAATTAAATTCTCAATATTTTCTTTCTCGTTATAAGTTGGAATTATTACTATGTTAGTATTCAATTTTTTATTTTTATGCTACGAATATAATAAAAAAGCAGTTGTTAAATATTATTTAACAACTGCTTTTTTATATATACTATTTATTCCTGTAAAAGACTTTGCTTAATTAACAGGTTTAACTCAATTACTAAATAATGATCCTTATCATATATACATTATTAGCTCCAGTAATTTATACTAAATAACTTCCAGTGGCTAAATTTGCTTTATCAAGTCGGAATTGATCACTACTTATATCCGAATGCACTTCTTTTAAATTTCCAAGTAGATCGTATACTTCAATAGACTTAATAATTTCATTTCCATCAACTCCCTTAATGAGTGCATATTTTGTAAATGGATTTGGATTAGTTACCGTATCTTTCATAATTAATCATTAGAAATTCTGTGTGAAAGATTTTTTATCGATAAGATCATAGTATAATGAATTATGCATTTATATCAATATTTCATATCTCTAATAATCAGAATTTTACGATTAAATTCAAAATTTTGTTAAAAAATATTCAGGTATCATATAAATATGTTAAATTTATAATTACATTTGCACCCGCTTTAAACGGAAAGTTCTTAACGGTTTTGATGGAGAAAATAATCAAAAAAGTATTATAGTTATGATTTACAATTTCTTAAAAATTAAATTAAATATTTTTTAATTTTTTTAGAAAAAGTTTGCAGAATTAAAATACTAATATTTATCTTTGCAGCCGTTTTTTGAGAAAATGTATGAAAAAAGGTTTTGTGAAGTTTGTATAAAATTATTAACTTTGCAATCCGAAAAAATACAAAATTGTTCTTTGAAAAGATTGAAGAGAAAGTAAGGAAGATAAATACCTTGGAAATTCCAAGAGAAAGTAAATCTTGAGCACAACATTAAATTCTAAATTACTATGAAGAGTTTGATCCTGGCTCAGGATGAACGCTAGCGGCAGGCCTAACACATGC
>CAZBZX010000520.1:0-2913 GCA_964496465.1 uncultured Bacteroidales bacterium | reverse complement strand
TTTTCGGGAAAACCTAAAAAAAGTGGCCGGAATTTTCTTCCGACCACTTCTGGCTCAGGTCCTTCTTTTTTAAATAGATTCTTTAATTTTTTTATTTAGCTTCGAAGCAAAAACAAAATCGTTTAATTCTTTGTTATCTGCATGTAATACTTCTACTTTATTTCCTTCCCACCATTTTTTACCCTGGTAAATAAATAAAATATTTTCCCCGATTTCCATAACTGAATTCATATCGTGGGTGTTTATAATTGTAGTTGTATTAAATTCTTCAGTTATTTCTTTGATTAAATTATCAATAACATTAGCTGTTCTAGGGTCTAATCCTGAATTTGGTTCATCACAAAATAAATATTTTGGATTTAATGCGATTGCCCTCGCTATTGCAGATCTTTTTACCATACCCCCACTTAATTCAGAAGGATATAATGCATTAGCATTTTCCAGGTTTACTCTTTTTAAACAAAAATTCACTCTTTCTCGTTTTTCTTCAAAAGATTTATTTGTAAACATATCCAAAGGATACATAACATTTTGCTCAACAGTTTCTGAATCAAATAATGCCCCTCCCTGAAACAGCATCCCTATTTCCTGTCGTATATTTTTCTTTTCTTTCAGATTTAACTCAGTAAAGTTAATATCATCATAAAAAATTGAACCTTTATCTGCATTATGTAAACCTATTATTGTCTTTAACAGAACTGTTTTACCAGATCCACTTTGGCCGATAATTAAATTAGCTTTCCCTTTCTCAAATTTTGCTGAAATATTATCAAGAACTATGGTATCTGAAAATGATTTTGAAATATTCTGGACTTCTATCATGATAAAAGCAATTGAGTAAGAATCAGATTAAACATTAAAATAAAAATGCTTGAATTTACAGCTGCCCGTGTGCTTGATCTACTCACTTCAAGTGCTCCTCCTTTCACATAATACCCCTGATATGCCGAAATTGATGTGATTAGAAAAGCAAAAACCACCGATTTAATAATGGCATATAATACATAAAACGGAATAAATGCATACTGTATACCATAAATAAATTCTTGCGGAGTAGTGACACCCGCGGAAACTCCTGCTGCAAAACCACCCGAAATTCCGATAGCAACACTTAAAATGGTTAAAAAAGGAGCGAAAAACATTAAGGCAATTATTTTAGGAAAAATCAAATAACTGGCTGAATTTACACCCATCATTTCAAGTGCATCAATTTGTTCGGTAACTCTCATTGTTCCTAATTCAGAAGCAATACTTGAACCAACTTTCCCAGCTAAAATTAATGCAACCATGGTTGAAGAAAATTCTAATAATAATGAATCTCTTGCACCTACACCAATTAAATATCGAGGTAACAACGGATTTTCAATATTATAAGCAGTTTGTATAGTAATTGCAGCACCACTAAAAACAGATATAATAAAAACAATCCCAATTGAATTAATACCAAGGTTCTCAATCTCAGTGATAATACGTTTATAATATATGCCTTGTTTATCTGGTTTTTCTATAACTTTAAGAAGCAATAAAAAATACCTCCCAATATGATAAAATAATTTCATAAAATTATATTTATACAAAACTACAAATAATTATATATTTAACATTATAGTTCATTTATCAATCTAATTCGTCATTTCATAAAAACTTTTATATTTTATTACATAAACCTATAAGTATTTTTTACTTTTGCCTTTTAAGAAGTTATAAAAATGAATGAAAATTATTATTGTGTAATTATGGCTGGTGGTATTGGCAGCCGTTTTTGGCCCTTAAGTAAGACATCAAAGCCTAAACAATTTCTGGATATTCTTGGTACCGGAAAATCACTTTTGCAAGAGACTTTTTCAAGATTTGAAAAAATTTGTCCGGTTCAAAATATATACATTGTTACAAATGCTGCTTATAAAGATATAACATTAGAACAATTACCTCAAATATCATCTGATCAAGTCTTACTTGAACCTTTGCGAAAAAATACAGCCCCATGTATTGCTTTTGCCAGCTATAAAATTCAAAAAATTAATCCAAATGCAGTAATTGCTGTTGCGCCTTCAGATCATCTTATACTTAAAGTTGATGAGTTCACTAAAACAATAATCGAAGGACTTGATTTTGCTTCAAAAAATAATGCTCTTTTAACTTTAGGGGTTAAACCAAGCCGTCCAGAGACCGGTTATGGATATATTCAAATAAATGCTGAAGAAAATGGGATGGGACATAATCTTTACAAAGTAAAAACTTTTACAGAAAAGCCCAATATTGAACTAGCTAATGTATTTTTTGAAAGTGGAGAATTCTATTGGAATTCAGGAATATTTATCTGGTCAGTTTCGTCCATCCTGGAAGCATTTGATAATTATTTATCAGATGTGAATTATTTATTTAAAAATAAATATGAGCTATTCAATACTAAAAATGAAGATAGTGCAATTGAAAACATATATGCCGAATGTAAAAGTATCTCAATTGATTATGGTGTAATGGAAAAAGCTAATAATGTTTATGTATTGTGTTCTGATTTTGGATGGTCAGATTTAGGAACTTGGGGTTCACTATACGAACATTCAAAAAAAGATAAAAATAAAAATGCCATTAATGCAAAAAATATTTTTATTTATGATTCCAAAAATTGCATTATTAATATGCCTGAAAATAAACTAATTGTTTTACAGGGTCTTGATGATTACGTTATTGCTGAATCAAATAATGTTCTTTTAATTTGTAAAAAAGAAGATGAACAAGAAATAAAACAATATGTAAATGATGTTAAAAGAGCTAAAGGGGAATCGTATATTTAAAATAAACTCCCTACTCCACTGTAACAGATTTTGCCAAATTTCTTGGTTGATCAACATTACATCCTCTAAATATGGCTATATAATAAGCTAATAGCTGAAGTGGAACAACGGTTAG
>CAZBZX010000519.1:0-2917 GCA_964496465.1 uncultured Bacteroidales bacterium | reverse complement strand
TGATGTCTTTTCATCTTTTTCAATAACCTTGTCTTTTATTTTTTTTATGTCTTCAAAACTAATTTTTGTATATAAATAATTAGTGATATAAAATACTTCGTAAGGTAATACCATAACAGTTTGATGACAGCACCATGAACAACCATCTTTACAGGCTATATTTTTGTTTTCTTGTTGGCATTTATCTACAAATATTGAAATTAATTCATCAATAATTTTATAGGTGTTTTTTGATATAGTATAGATACTTCTTGGATCAAGTTCAGCATTTAGAATATTTTTTGCCAGAAAATAACCATCACGATAAAAGGAGTTTTCTAAGTCGCTGATTATTTTATCGTTTTTCTTGCCCATACTATTTTATCAGAAGATGCTAATATAATTATTTATGTTTGAATTGATAAATTTCCTAATTGTATTCTATTAACTTAATGCAATAGGTAAACTCAAAATCATGATCATTTATTTGATATTCTTTATGTGTTCTTGGTGACCAGCTGTCATCTCCACCTAATCCAGCCATTTTATAATCAATGTATAACGATAAATAGTCACTTTTTTTAAGATCAATGGTATGTTTGGCATTCGTTAAATTTTTAAGAGAATATTCATGAATACTGAAATTTAATGGTTCAGGGAATATAAATTTAAGACCATTTTTATTATTTTCAGAAGAAAGAATGAGCCAGCGAACATCCGTTTTATTTCCATACTCTTGCGGTTTAACATAAGGCACATAATGTTCATTTACTTTTTGATCATATTTTCCAATTCTGGCACTTGTTTTCCTGTCGGGATAATTTTCAAACGGGCCCCTGCCATACCACTCAGTATTTATTAAATTGGTATTTAACTTTAAAAGGTTACCAACTCTTGGAAGTGGTGGAAAACTATCCTGGGTATGGATTGAATTTTTTATAGTGATTAATCCATCTCCTGTAATATTATAATTTAAATTGCAATGATAAATTCCGGCTTTTGCTATTAAATCTTCATTAACCAATATTTCAATTTCTTTTTCTGAAATAATGTTTACTTCGGTGTTTTTAATTTTAGTTTTTATACTATCTATTCCAGCTTTTGTCCACTGCAAATAAAAACTGTTATTCCAGCCTCCTTTATCATTATCTGTAGGAGCACGCCATAAATTAATGCCAGGGCCTCGTTTTATTAATTCGTCATTATTTAATATTAAGGAAGTAATAAGACCTTCTGTTTTACTGAATTTCATCATGAAATTTTTACCGGTAATATTAATAGTTTGCTCATCTTCACTAAGATCCAACTTTTTTCCACTCTTTATATTTTGCTCACAATTTTTATGTGACGATTTATTTAATTCAAATTGCTCGTAAGCTATTTCGAAATTTTTTGGTGCCCAATTGGTTTCCCTTTTTAAACAAGAACTTATATTTAAAAAATATTCGGCTGTTTGGTCGATCGTAATAGTATTTACCGGAATTATAATATTTTTTTCTTCATGGGGTAGGATATTTATATTTTCAATGTTACCTGATTTAATAATTTCGCCATCTTTAACGATATTCCATGTAAAGTAAAAATTGGTTAAATCCTGGAAAAAGTAATTATTTTTAATTTTCACTTTTCCATTTTTTAAATTTTCTGGTAAAAATTTAATGAATTGCTGAACTTTTTTTACTTCTTGCATAGCTGGCTGAGGATATCTGTCAGGGAAAACAATTCCGTTTATACAGAAATTGTTATCATTTGGTACATCACCAAAATCACCACCATAAGCAAAGTATGAATTTCCATTTTTATCAGTTTTTAATATCCCTTGATCAACAAAATCCCAGATAAATCCGCCTTGCATGGAAGGATATTTCTCAAATGTTGCCCAGAATTTATAGAAATTACCGGTACTATTTCCCATTGAATGGGCATATTCACAAATGATACATGGCCTGGAATTGTTATCCATTTTTAAATAATGTGGCAAACTGTTATCACCCCATATTTTTTCATCGCTTTTTTCATCGGGTGCAGGATACATTACAGATAAAATGTCATATTTGTTTACCGTATCACCCCTGTACATTGGGTAACGACTTTCATAATGTACAGGGCGGGACATAGGGTCGGTTTGTTTTATTTTATAATACAATGTATCAAATGCTATGCCCCATGAGGCTTCATTACCCATTGACCATGCAAAAATACACGGATGGTTTTTATCTCGTTCAACCATCGCTATTCCCCTGCTTACCATAGCATTTTTATAATCAGGATTATCAGCAATTTTATATTTTTTATCAGCAGCTAATTCATGACTTTCAATGTTAGTTTCATCCAATATATAAATGCCATATTCATCACATAATTCGTACCACCTTGGATCATTCGGGTAATGTGAAGTCCTAACTGCATTTATATTGTTTTGCTTCATTAATATAATATCTTTCTTCATTAATTTTTCGGTCATTACTCTTCCTCTTTCAGGATCAATTTCATGCCTGTTTACACCTTTAAAATAAACTGCCTTACCATTTATTAAAACCTGTTTATTTTTTATTTCTACTTCTCTAAAGCCTATTTTTGAACTTACAACTTCAATCGTTTTATTTGTTTGATTAGTAAGTGTAATTATCAGCTTATACAAATTTGGAGTTTCATCAGACCATTGAAACGGGGATTTGATATTTCTTGAATATAAAATTTCTTCTTCTGCCTTTGAATCAGTTTTAATATATATGATTGAATCGGTAAAAACAACATTATTATTTATATCAATAAGATCAATAGAAAGAGTTGATGTTTCAATAGAGTGTAACAAATTGTTAAGCTTAATAATTATTTTTAAATCAGCATGAATATAATTTTCATCAAAATCAGTTACAACTGCATAATCTCTAATATATGTTTTAGGACGAGCCTGTAAATAAACATCTCTGTAAAT
>CAZBZX010000518.1:0-2923 GCA_964496465.1 uncultured Bacteroidales bacterium | reverse complement strand
ACAATTAAAAACACGAGGGGTTTACTAATAAAGGCTATAGAAAAATTTGATATTGAGGAAATTAAATCTATTCTTAAAGAATTAGAAAATATTAATTATCAAGAAAATTTATATTTCTGGATAAATGAAAAGTGGATATTAAATTATTATTTGGGTGATTATAATAAAATAATAAATGAAGTATACGATTATGATTCAATAGCAGCTGCACAATTTTTTGTAAAAATGCCGGTTTATGATGATCTTTCTAACTATTTACTTTTATACACTAATAATAATAGGGATATATTATTACAAGAATTAAGACAATCAGGGCTAGGGATTGAAGAAATAAATTTTTTAGAAATTCTTTTTTTCTATCTGTTAAATAATGAAGAACGGATTATAACAGATCAGGATTCATTAAATACTATTTCAGATAAATTCCTGATTTCATACCCACATTCAGATTACAATTATTTTTTAAATAAACATATTAGAAAGAAATATGCTAAATCAGCCATTGGATTTGGTTTTGATTTTTTTACCGGTTATTTATTTATGCAAAACCAACTGGAAAAGTATTTTGAAAATTCTTTTTTTTATGGATTTGAAACATCATTAACTTATCATAAAATAAATATATCATTGAGTTTTTTGATGGGCAGGAACCAGGAAATTTTGCAAAATTTTAATTATAAATCGAAAGATTGGTTAATTGGCAATTCAGTAAATTATTTCAATCCTACTATTCAAATTGGTTATAACATTGAATTGACTGATATTTTTTATATAACACCATTTATTAACTGTGGAATTTCATCTTTTTATCCCGCTTCAGAAACACCAAGTAGTAGTGAAGATAAAAAGGATAAGGTTATTGGGCCTGTTTTTTCTTTTTCACCCGGAATAGAGTTGAATTATTATTTGCATGCAACTAAAAATTATGAAATGGATAATATGATAGAAACAAAATGGAAAATTAAACTAAAAACAGGTTTAACCCAGCCATCTTTTAATCATATAAATAATAACTTAAAAGGAAGTATGTTGTTTATTAATATAGGTTTTGGTGCAGATTTTAAAACCAATACATTACTGAATAATGCGAATTAAGAATTGAATTTTTAAAGTATTTCACGCAAAGACCGCTAAGATATACGCAAATTACGCAGAGTAATTCTTTGCGATTTTTGCGTTTTTAGTCTTAACGAATTTTGCGAGAAACAACTTTAGGAACATTACCCCAAAAAAACAATAAATAGAGTAAAAATGGGGTAATAAATTCGGGTGTAAGTGTAATTTTGTTGTAATGATTGAGAATCTATTATTCCTGAATATCCCTTTTTAATAAATATAATTAGCTCTTAATTTGTAGGAATAATTAAAATCCAATTCTGGGTACTTTTCTCCATAAAATTAAAATTCCAAGGCATGTCCTTTTGCTTTCAATGGAACCTTCATCAATGCCATCGCCAATAACAGTGACTTCAAAAAGTAAAGATCTTGTAAATTCCATTGAAAAAGCTACTTTATTGATGTATTCATCTTCTTCATTATCATAAATAAGTTCTTTTGTGTCGGCATCGTATAAAATTAAATGAACAGGTTGAAACATTGCATTACAGCAAAGATTAATAACATAATCTTTGCCACCATAAAAAACGGCATTGTAATTTAATGTAACTCCTTTTTCAGTTAACGCGCTGGCTGACTGCCCATAGTAATTAAAACCTGTTTCAAAGGCTTCTTTATAACATAAACTTCTTTTGTGATAATTAGTACAATCAAGAAATTGAGCGTTTACACATATAAAGCTTAAGGATAAAAATATTCCTAGTATTGATTTTTGAATTAATTTCATAATATTGGAATTTATCTTAAGATAAATTGGTTATACTGTTTCTTATTTGATTAGTTACAGATTTAAGATTTTTAAACTGTTCTTTTGTAAATTTATATTTTTTTCCTCCCCCTATCACCAGTTTACTGCCAGATTTTTTAGTGGAGATTTTAGAAGATTTTTCTCCGGATCCAATGGAATCAAAAATAGCATTTATTTTTTCTAACTCTTTTACTATTTCATTCACATTTTCATCATTACTATAATCCGAAGCGTAAGCCAATAAATTTTTAAAAGAGAATTTTTGTTGTGCCAACTGCTCTAAAATAGGATTATCATCGGTATATTTTTCGATTCCATTTAGTGCAATGTATAACCCTTCGATATATGCTCCAGCCGATATCAAAGCATTTGTATTATGCATATCGTTATCTTCGCAATAGGAGAACATTTCTAAAAATGCTTCATCAGAAAAATTTACAAGGGAATCAATATTACCTAAATTTGATTTGATCCGTTTCGTTAATTTTTCATCGATGGCGCCTGATACTTTAACTTTTTTACTTAAATTTTGAATTATTTCTAAATAATCAACTGCCTCATTTTGTCTTCCAAAAAGGGCAATATAAGCAAAATCAGCTATATAAATACCCAGGTTTAAAGTTTGGGACTTCAAGTTAAGGTATGAATCAACCCGATCCTGATCATTTATTAGTTCTTCATTATAAGCAAGGCCACCTTCTTTTATTACCCCAAACATTTCACCAGGGGTTGGAAACCTGTAAATTATATCCTGAACTTTCGCGAAACCAGCATTTGAATCCTGCATAATTGAATCGAATTCATTTTTTGAAGTATCTTGATTTGTAGTTTTGTTTTGCATGCAACCAAAAAAAACAATTGCGATCAATATGAATAGGGTAAATTTAAATACTTTCATTAGTTATAGTATTATATGTATAAATCAAATATAGGAATAAAATTCAAAAATATAAAAAATATTGCATTAACTAAGTTAAAGCTTTTATTTTTATGTTATGGCTAACTATTATTTTGAGGTGCTGGTGAAAATAGTTCCACGCAAAGTTCGCAAAATGTTTT
>CAZBZX010000517.1:0-2959 GCA_964496465.1 uncultured Bacteroidales bacterium | reverse complement strand
ATATTTTTAAATTATTTAATATTTAACAAAATATTTTTTTGTAATATTATTGTAACATTTGTGTAACATATTTGAAATATATTTGAGATATTTTACAAACTTTTTAAAACTAAACCTTTATAAATGGAAAATATTTATTTAATCCTCGTTATTGTATTATTTGCTTTGGCTATATCCGACCTTATTGTTGGTGTTAGTAATGATGCTGTAAACTTTTTAAATTCAGCCATTGGCTCAAAAGCTGCTCCCAGATATATAATAATGCTTATTGCAAGTTTAGGGATAATAATTGGCGCCACATTTTCAAGTGGTATGATGGAGGTAGCCAGAAAAGGAATATTTCATCCTGATCAATTTATGTTTTCTGAAATTATGATCGTATTTCTAGCTGTAATGATTACAGATGTTATTTTACTTGATACTTTCAATACCTTTGGGCTACCAACTTCAACTACAGTTTCTATTGTATTTGAATTATTAGGGGCTGCAGTTGCAGTAGCTATTATTAAAGTAAGTAAATCACCTGATGAAACTTTATTTGATATATATAAATATATAAATACTGCTAAAGCATTAACCATTATAAGCGGAATTTTACTTTCAGTAGTTATATCTTTTACATTTGGGGTAATTATTCAATTTATAACAAGACTGATTTTTACATTCAATTATAAAAAAACCTTTAAATATTTTGGATCAATCTGGGGAGGAATTGCAATTACCGCAATTACCTATTTTATATTAATAAAAGGAGCAAAGGGATCATCCTTTTTATCAGTTGATATTATAAAATGGATAATGAGCAACTCCCTTCTTTTATTAATTTATAGTTTTATAGGTTGGACCATTATTTTACAAATACTTAACTGGTTTACTAAAGTAAATATTTTAAAAATAATAGTATTAGTTGGAACATTTGCTTTAGCTATGGCATTTGCCGGTAATGATCTTGTAAATTTTATTGGAGTTCCACTAGCTGGATTTAAATCGTTTCAGATTTTTGCCAGTAATCCTGGAATTGGTGCTGATAGTTTTAGTATGGGAGCATTGGCCGGTAAAATAAAAACCGATACATATATGCTTATTATTGCTGGTTTGATCATGGTAATAACTTTATGGATATCAAGGAAAGCAAGAACAGTAACTCAAACTGAATTAAACCTTGCCAGACAAGATATTGGTGATGAAAAGTTTGGATCAACCATCATTTCAAGGTTATTAGTAAGAAAAGCAATTGGTTTTGGAAATACTTTTGAAAAAATACTTCCTAAAAGTATAGTAAAGGCAATTAACAATAGATTTGACACAAGCAAAATTGAAAAGAAAAAGAAAAAATCCAAACATTCTGAATCATTTGATTTACTGAGGGCATCAGTTAATCTGGCTGTTGCAAGTATTCTTATTTCATTTGCTACATCACTTAAATTACCTCTTTCAACTACTTATGTTACTTTTATGGTTGCCATGGGAACTTCATTATCAGACAAAGCCTGGGGACGTGAAAGTGCTGTATTTAGAATTACAGGAGTTATTACAGTAATAGGAGGTTGGTTTATTACTGCATTAGCAGCATTTACTGTTGCATTTCTTGTTGCGCTATTTATTAATTCAGGTGGTATTATTGCAATAAGCTTATTAATTGCCACAGTCATCTTTTTCATAATTCGAACATATAGAAGTCATAAAATTAAAGAAGCTGAAAAAGAAAAAGATGAATTAGAACTGTATGCAGATGCTACAGATGAAACAATAAAGGAAAAATGCGAAGCAAGAGTGAATTCATTTCTAAATTCAATATCCGGTATATATTCAAAAAATATATTGTATTTAGCAAAGGAGGATAGGAAATCATATAAAAAACTGTTAAGTGAAATTGAGAAGATAAATAAATCTGCAAAAAAGATTAAAAATAGTGTTTCTAATACCCTTGATCAACTGAATATAGATTCAATCGAAGATGCACATTACTATGTTCAGGTAACCGATTATTTAAGGGAAATTGCTCATTCATTAACATTTACTGTAAGGCCAAGCTTTGAACTCGTTGAAAATCAGCATAAAAGTTTAAATTCTATACAAGAAAAAGAATTAAAAGAATTAGCTGAAAAAATTTCAAAATATATAGATGACATAATTAAAATTATAAATAAACAAAATTTTGGAAAAATTGAAGGTATTATAAAAGAGCAAAATAACCTTGTTGAATATATTGATTTATGCAGAAAGAATCAAGTGAAAAGGATTAGAAAAAAAGAAACTGGCACAAAAGTAAGTCTACTTTATTTCACAATTTTAAATGAATCAAAAAACCTTGTTCTGCAAGTTCTTAATTTATTGAAATCTCAAAGAGATTTTATTAAATCTTTATAATTATCTACTTAAAAATATAATATTCCCTGTCTTTAAAAAAGGCAGGGTTATATTTTATATTTTAAATTTAATCCAAAACCCGCATAATTTCTCGAAAATCCAAATATATGGTTTAACCTTATTTCGGGTTCAAGTATTACCTTTTCACTTAAATTTAACGGCCTACTTATCTTTCCAATTATACCTAAATTATACTCAGGATTAATACTGTAACTAGTAACTTTAAAATCCGGTGATGATATATTTATTGCTTTCCAGCCTAAATAAATATCAAAGGTAGGTCCAACTGAAAAATTACAAATACCTGAGAAAAATTTATATAAGATGGGAATTGATAAATGTTTTTCAACAATTTCATAGGTATAACTCAAAACACTAATAAATTCAAAATCCATTTTATATGTTCTATAATATAAGCCAGTTTCTAAACCATTATGTTTAGTTACTTGCCTTTCTAAAGTTAGGCCAATGCCAGGTCTAATATTATAATCAGACATAATATCATTAGTAAAATTAAAACCCAGATAATTTTGATTTTGGGAATTAACATTCAATGTTACATATGTTAACATGATAATGAAGATTATAA
>CAZBZX010000516.1:0-2985 GCA_964496465.1 uncultured Bacteroidales bacterium | reverse complement strand
ATCTGTTGATTTGAAAATATAATTGAATTTTAAAAACCACTAAAAATATGTCAACTATACAAGGAAAAAATCAAAAAAACCAGTTTGATATTGAATTTTTAATAACTGTAATCAGAAAGCACTGGTTATTATTAGGACTATGTACCATTATTGGATTATCCGTTGCGTTCATCTATAATAAATTAAAAACACCTGTTTACGATGTTTCCTCATCCTTATTAATTTCAGGCGAAAGTGACAATTTATCCCAGATTCCAACTCAAATATTTGAAGATATGGGCTTTACTTCAAACAATAATAATTTTCAAAATGAATTGCTACTCTTACGCTCGACCGTACTTATTGGAGAAGCATTAAATAATCTGAATTTACAGATATCTTATTTTCATAAAAAAATATTTAAAACCATCGAACTTTATAAGAGTTCTCCATTTATTGTGGTTTTTAATCAGAATCACCCACAACCCGTCGATATAAAAATTAAAATAAAAATTCTGGATGAGAACACATTCAGAATTTCGGCCAGTGAAGATGATGTGAATATATTCCTTTATAATACCAATACGGTTTTTCAAAAATTGCCAAAATTCGAATTAGATCAGACTGGTTCTTTTGGCAGCAATATCACTTCTGATTATTATGACTTTAAAGTTATTCTGAATGAAAACTATTCGTTCGAAGATTATTCACCCAATAAATTTCTTTTCATTTTCCATAACCCCAGGAATCTTGCCAAAGCCTATAAAACAGCATTAAAGGTCGAACCCAACGATCTTGAATCTACAGTTGCCATCCTATCCATGGAAACCACTGCTCCGAATAAAACTATCGATTTTATTAACAGCCTTACCGGCGTATATCTGGCAAAAAGTCTGGATAAGAAAGTCCATATGTCAGTTAAAACCGTTGAATATATCGACAGTCAGTTGGATGCCATACAGGATTCATTACGTAATGCTGAAGAAAGTCTGCAGCGATTCCGGACAAGTAATCAGGTGATGGATATCGGAGCCAAGACCGGAAGAATCTATGACCAATTACAGGAATTGGACCGGGAAAAAGCAAGTCTGTCAGTGCAGTATAAGTATTATGAATATATCAATGATTACTTTGAAAAGAATAAAGTGTATTCCGATCTGATTGCTCCTTCGGCCATGGGCATTGAGGATCCTCTGCTGAATAATATGATACAGGAACTTCTCCAGTTAAACGCCGAACGAATGAGTTTAATGGAGAATAACCAGGAGAAAAGTCCCTATTTAAAAAAATTAAATATCCAAATTGATAATTTGAAAAATACGATCTCTGAAAACATAAAATATATTATTAATACTACTGAAATCGCCCTGCAGGATGTTAATTCACGAATGCGTCAACTTAATAATGAAATAAATAAACTACCGAAGACAGAAAGAGAATTGTTCGGATATGAGCGTAAGTTTAACTTGAACGATGCCATTTATACCTATATGTTGGAGAAGAGAGCTGAAGCAGAGATAGCAAAAGTATCCTTCCTTCCCGATGCAGAAATTATGGAACCTACTGACCTTACTAGTAATGGAGCAATATCACCTAAAAAGAAACTGAATTATATTCTGGGTTTACTATTAGGATTATTTTTCCCAATGTCCATTATCAGAATACGGGACATACTAAATATCAAGCTTGTTGATGCATCAGAACTTGAAAGGTTAACCACTATTCCGATACTTGGTAAAATATATAACAATAATAAGAAACTTGAACTTGTTGTTAACAATTTCCCTAAATCACATATTGCGGAATCATTCAGGATGTTAAGAACCAATTTGCATTATTTTCTCCCAACCGATAAGAATTCTATCATTGTATTAACATCGAGCTTTGCTCAAGAAGGAAAATCTTTTCTCTCAAATAATTTGGCCGTTTCATTAGCAACGGCCAACCACAAAACAGTTCTGCTAAGTTTTGATTTACGGAAACCAAAAATCTTTGAAAGATTGAATATTAAAAACGAAGTAGGAATAAGTTCTTTTCTGAGCGAGCAGACAACATTCGATCAGATTGTTCAAAAATCGAATATCGAAAATCTCAATGTTATTACCTCTGGCCCTATTCCTCCTAATCCGTCTGAACTTATTGCTTCTTCAAAGACTAACGACCTTTTTAGTTTTCTATCAGGAACATATAAATATATTATTGTCGATACTCCACCTGTAGGTCTGATCTCAGATTCATACTTGTTGATGGATAAAGCAGATCTAAATATTTATGTAGTCCGACAAAACCATACTATAAAGAAAGAAATGGTATCAATACTCAATGAGCTGAAAGAAAAGAAAATTCATAATCTTTGCCTTCTATTGAATGATATTCCGCTGTATGGCTCATCGAAATACGGTTATGGATACTATGAAGAGGAAAAGACCAGAAAATTATTCTCGAGAAAATAATCATTCAATGAACAGATCATTTTCAGATATTACTAACTTGTTAATTCATTGGATTATCTCAATTACATTTTTATGTGGATTTCTTTCCACAATAATTAATTGAAAGTGATTTATTAACAAATATATGGCTTAAATGTTTTGTAGCATTACTCTTATTTCTTATATACAGTTGAGATTGTATTTAGCCAATAAATACTTTTATCTATAATAGAAACACAATTTATTTAATGGAAAAATCATTAATAAATAGAATTGGATTATTATTTGTATTTCTTTTGATTGTCTCTCCGTTTTTTGGATTTTTAACTTATAAAATCATTGATAAAAGTCCGCATGCAATCTTCTTTTTTTTGAGTCTTTTTGTTTTAGGTCTAATTATATATGAGAAAGTAAATTTAAATTTTCCATTATATTTAGTAATCTTTAGTCTTTTTCTTTTATATACTATTCTCTCTGATATATTTATTGTTGGTAAAAGTATTGATTTAAGTTACCTAAGAAATAACAGATACATTAATTCCTTATTAATTATTCTAATCCTTGAAAATCTTTA
>CAZBZX010000515.1:0-2988 GCA_964496465.1 uncultured Bacteroidales bacterium | reverse complement strand
ATTCTGTTGGTAGAGGAGGTGGTGGAGGTAATCTTGAACCTTTGACCAAGATAGTATAACCTAATACTTCATTCTTTTTTATCCATTCAATAAGATCATCAGTATTTAAGAATGTTTGAAAATGATTAGTTGCATTTGAAAAATTATTTCCAACAAATAAGACATTATTTATTTTATAATTTTCTAATTCATTAATAATACGTTTATGTTCATCTATTGAGTATTCACCTAATTCAAGCATATCACCTAAAATAACCATTTTATTTTCATCTTTTAGTTGGTTAAAAAAGTGTATTGCTTTGCTCATACTAGACGGATTTGCATTATAAGCATCAAGTATTACTTTATTTTTATTAGTTTCAATAAGCTGTGATCGATTATTATCCGGATTATATCCATCAATTGCACTTTTTATATCTTCCATATTTACATTAAAATATTTTCCAACTGTAGCTGCTGCAAGGATATTCTCGAAATTATAATCTCCAAATAATCTTGAATTTATTTCTATTTGTTTTGTTTTATTAAATTCAATTAATCCATTTATGAATTCATTACTTTTAATGATGTTTCCTTTACAGAACACGTCTCCTTTTGTACCATATTTAATTATCTCTCCTTTAAAAGAAGATAGTTCTGAAATTAATAAATCACTATCAGAATTTATAAAAACTTTCCCATTATTGATATTTAAATACTTATATAACTCAGTTTTAGCTTTTAGTATTCCTGCTTCAGAACCAAAACCTTCAAGATGAGCTTTCCCAATATTTGTAATAAGGCCATAATTTGGTGATGAAATTTTACATAATGTGCTTATCTCTCCTACATGATTTGCTCCCATTTCAATTATCCCTATATCGGTATCTTTTTCAATCCTCAACAAACTTAAAGGAACACCAATATGATTATTATAATTACCAATTGTTGCAAAAGTCTTATATTTTTTTTCCAATATTAGTTTTAATAATTCTTTCGTAGTTGTTTTCCCATTTGTACCAGTAATGGCAATAATAGGAATATTTAAATTCATTCTATGAAATGAAGCTAATTCCTGAAGTGCTTTTAAGACATTATTTACATAAATAAATCTTTCATCTTCAATAACTTTTTTATTATCGCAAATAGCAAAATTGCATCCACTTTCTAAAGCCTGCCTTGCAAAAATATTACCATCAAATTTTTCACCATTAAGAGCAAAAAATAAAGAACCAGACCTTGCTTTTCTACTATCCGTAACAATTTCAGGATATTCTATAAATAGATTATATAATTTCTCAATACTATTCACATTTATATTATAAATAAAAAAACCTCATTTTACAATGAGGTTTTAAAAATATTTTAACTTTCTTAGAATCCACCAGGGCTACCAACCCTGTTCATGGCACATCTAAATCCGATTTCACTTGATGATGATCTTTCATCTAAAAATCTTCTAGTTCCGGGACTCATCCAATATACCCTATCATTCCATGAACCACCTTTATAAACTCTTGATCGGTCAGTAATTAAAGAAGTCATTGAATTAGCAGTGACTCCATACATACGATCTGAGCCAGAGCCCTTATCTGCTCCTTCATCAACATATTTTAAACTAGATGCCCAATCACCATCTTTATAATTAATATAATTAGCTCTTTGATAATTTTTTCTCCCAATAGCTTCTTCTTCTGTAATTTCTCTCATCTTTAACCTACCTAAGCTATCTTTTTCTACTAAATTACCGTCCTCATCTTTTTCATATGTTTTAAAAACATTTCCTCTTACTGGTCTGAAATCATCAATATCTTCAAATGATAAAGCTCTATAAACATCAAACACCCATTCCGAGACATTACCAGCCATACAGTATAATCCATAATCATTTGGCCAATAGGAATCAACTGGAGCAGGGATTTCTGCATTATCATTTAAAGCTCCTGAAACACCCATATTATCACCTCTTCCCCTTTTAAAGTTGGCCATCATCCTGCCCATATCAGAACTTTTCGGATTTCTAACATTATGTCCATCCCAAGGAAACATTCTTTTATTATAAATTCTCTCGTCATATGAATTTCCAATTAGTGCTAAGGCAGCAAACTCCCATTCAGCTTCAGATGGTAAACGATATTTAGGTAATAAAATACCATCTTCAAATTTTACCGGCCTCTCTTCTTTATTTGGATCAAGATCTGGTAAATTTTTGTTTACTAAGCCTTCATATTGTCCAGCTAAATATGCATCAGTATTAAAATTTTCTTCATTTATTTGATTTGGGTCATGCAACAAAATGCCTTCTCTTATTAATAACATTTCATTAACACGGTCGGTTCTCCATAAACAAAAATCTGTAGCTTGCAACCAGCTTACACCTACAATTGGATATTCATTATAGGCAGGATGCCTAAAATATGTTTCAACATATGGTTCATTGTAACCTAATGGAGTTCTCCAAACTAAAGTGTCTGGTAATGCATTTCTATGTACTTGAGGGTAATCAATATATACTCTTTGCAGCCAATGTAAATATTCTCGGTAGTCAATATTCCTTACTTCCGTTTCATCCATATAAAAAGATGATACTGTAACTCTTCTTGGTACATTATTCCAATCGTATACAACATCATCATATGTTCTGCCCATTACAAATGTGCCACCTTCAATAAAAACCAATCCCGGACCCGTTGACTGCTCAGTATATTGTGCATAAAAAATACCCCCATTATCCGGATTATTATATTCCCAGCCTGTTGTAGAAGAAACTCTTTTTGTGCCTCCTGAACAAGCACTTAAGATTATTAAAAGAATATAAAAGGGTATTAAAACGTTTTTAAAGTTCATAATTTCTACATTTTAAATAATTACTCCAAATATAGCAAATTTAATATATAAATTTAAAAAGTCAATAAAATAACTAAAACTTAGGGCATTTTATTGCTTCAATTTTTTCTTTTTTGTTATACTGAAATTTTAACTTCAATGTTACTTCATGTGTACTCATAT
>CAZBZX010000514.1:0-2991 GCA_964496465.1 uncultured Bacteroidales bacterium | reverse complement strand
TGCAATTCGCAAGGAATATTATGCTTCTTCAACGCCAGGGCGTAGTTGATACTATTCTCTACCGGTACGGTATGATCATCGAATGAATGAACAAGAAATGCCGGCGGGGTTTGCATGCTTACCCGCAACTCATTTGAAAAGTGATTTACTGTTTCCGGAGAAGGACTTTTACCGAGTAAATTTTCTTTCGAGCCCTTATGCGTTATCGTTGAATCCATTGAAATAACAGGATAAATAAGGATCGAAAAATCTGGCCTGGCGCTGGTAGTATCAATAGGATCGTAAACCATTTCATTGAAGTGTGTCGAAAGTGTTGAAGCAAGGTGACCACCCGCTGAAAAACCCATGATCCCAATTTTATTTGGGTTTAGATGCCATTCTTCGGCATTTCGTCGGACCAGTCGGATAGCTTCCTGGGCATCCTGCAAAGGACCAATCGATTTATCCTTCATGATGTCATCATCAGGCAGACGATATTTAAGCACAAAAGCAGAAATTCCTATGCTATTAAACCATTCAGCCACTTGAAATCCTTCGTGTTGTACGGCTAAACCCCAATAGGCACCACCAGGACAAATAATCACTGCTGTTCCATTGCTACTAAGAGTTTTTGCAGGGTAGAAACTTAATGTTGGGTTTGAAACCATCCTGGTTTTAATCCAATTATTATTTGAGTCTGTTACTTCTTTGTAGTTTGGTTGGTCAATTGAACCGGGAATCTTACCTGCCCAAACATTCAGTACTTTTTCCTGTGAAAATGTATAATTAAAACAAGTGAAAAAGCTAAAAAAGGTAAGGATATATAAACATCTCATAATAGAATAATTTTATTTTGATAAAGGTATTAATTGTAAAGCAATTTCTAAAATAATCAGATTTTTAATAACATAATTTAAAAAAGGAATTTTAGTTCAGGCAACGGATTATTTGAAATATCGCATAATAGAGTATTATTTGCCATTAACAGGTATGGGATTATCAGTTCAATTGAAGTGAATATAGTTAAAGATATTGATCATTATTTTAAAGGTTTATTAAAACCTTTCTATTAAAATAGATTTAAAAAGGATTCGCGAGCGCTGCAAGGTTGGATATTACTTGCCTTAATAATAAATTTTAAAAGTTAATAAATGATTCCATATTTTATTGAGCGTTAGTTTCAATGTTTGAAATATGCATTTTATTAAATTTCAACTGTTTTGGTTTCCGGTTTTCATCCAATGCGGTAAAAACAAAAGTGCCTTCAATGACTTTCTCATGGTTTGGCCCATACATCTCTTCATTATAAATTTCAATCTTGATAAAGACCCTAATCATTTTAACTTTTTCAACCCTGCCAATTATTTCGATTATTGTTTCCGGATAAACTACTTTTAGAAATTTTATCTTTTCAGTATTAACCATGGACATTCATTCATGAGTAAAACGAGTGGCTGTTATATACGCTACCTCATCCATCCATTTTAAAACCAGTCCGCCGAATAGTGTCCTGTTTGTATTAAGGGTTCATGGAAACAAAACTTTATACTGCTGTGTAATACACTTTTCAATTAGATATTACATAATTCATCATCTATGATAAAAATGATTGTAAAAATGAGGAATATTTCCTAAAACGAACATTAGTTCATTTTAATTTGTAATTTTGTTAATAAAATTAAATAAAATGTTTTCACGTATAAGATATTTTGAAAAAACTATATTGATAATAGTTTTAATACTATTCATTTTAATTAATATCGGTTGTGTGGCTCAGAAACACCACAAATCATTACCTTGTCCATGTGAAAAAAGAAAATAAAACCAAAATAATTAGTATTTTTAAATAAAAAAATGCCAAATCGACGAAGATATAGAAAGATTACGATGCCCCCTCCGATGGAAGGATTTAAACCTTTCGGGGTGCCAATGAGGGAACTTGAACCTGTAGTTTTACTTTATGAAGAATACGAAGCCATACGGCTGGCCGATTATGAGAACCTCACACAGGAAGAAGCTGCAAAAAAAATGAATATTTCGCGGCCAACCTTTACCCGACTTTATGATAAAGCAAGAAAAAATATTGCCAAAGCCTTTATAGAAAGCAAAGCCATATTTATACAGGGTGGAACTTATGTTACTGATGATTACTGGTACAGATGTTATAGCTGCCATGAAACCATGGTATCAATGAAACCGGCAAAGAATTGCAGAAAATGTGATTCGGATGATATTATTCAATTAAACGATCAACCAGAAAACACTAAATAAGTATAAGGATAAGGAAAATGAATATTGGATTTGTGTGCATTGTAACACATGGATAACACATGAACGCGGCATACCCTACCGGGAAAAGAAATGTCCAAATTGCGAAAAAATCATGTTTAAAAAAAATTCATACCATCATCAATTCTATCTTAAAAAATCAAAGATGCAAAAAATTAAACCACGCATTCCTGAAGGCGGCGCTATTAAAGACACATAAAAAACAGCCATGGATAAGTAAATCGGATTCTGATATAAACGGCATAAGATACAATTATATGTCCGGTTGAATGGATTGAGAAGGATTGTTACACATAAGAATTTAGCTGGATATTTTTTACCACTTCAATAATGAATATATTTTTAAATACTTTGGTTGCCCGGGATTATGATAATTATTATCAAACTGATATTGGAAAAGCGACTGATAAACCCGAAAATACTGATATTATTGGGTGCTACGGCATTAAAATATATGGCAGGCCCCGAACATAGGATTATCCGTGAACGGGGAAACTGGCTTAACCTGCAAAACAGGCTGGCCATGCCTGTATACCATCCTGCAGCCTTATTACGCGATTCCCGCTTAAAATGCGATACCTGGGAAGACTTAAAAAAATTGTTTTCAAATACCGTGAACTAATAAACCCACACCACTATTCAGCACATGTGTAAATCCTATCCTGTCCATCCCAAATGAAATTTGAAGCTGCAATTATGCAGATATTTGTTTTGCTGCAATTT
>CAZBZX010000513.1:0-2995 GCA_964496465.1 uncultured Bacteroidales bacterium | reverse complement strand
GAATCTTCATTCAAATTATTAGCAACTACAAGAGAATATTGATCGTCCCAGGTATCAAATTTTGGAGGGCGGAATCCGGTTGCAACCAAATTGTTATTGATATATATTGCTTCTTCACCTAAATTATTATGAGTGAAGACAATATGCTGGAGGATACTTGTTTCAACCGGTTCTTCGATAATGAAATCGGGTTTTCCGATCTGATCGGTAGTATTAGTAGTAAGATTGATAAAATATCGAACAAGGTCTGAATTGAAATTATCCTTACTGCAATTCAATGAAAATGCCACAGTCTCTTCACTCTCTAAGCTTATGATTTTAGATGAATAAGTTGATATAGTATTTGAAGTTTTAAGCCAGCATTCCAACGTAATTTCATTGCTGAATTTGCAGGCTTCAGTAATCTTTGCTGAAGTAGTTGATACAAATAAATTATCGGTATTGATTCTGACATAACCCGGATTTTCATTTTTAAGACTTGATGTGTCCGTTATATACAATTTTATGGGTGCCTTATACCAGGATTGATCAGCGATACTATCATTTTTTCTCTGTCCAAAAATGAATAAAGTGATAAGGCTATCGTTAACCCTGTTCTGGATGTAATTTGGTAGCGTTATTGCCTCACATATATTGCTGTTAAGAATATATCCATAAGGATCCTCGGCTTGTATCCTATAGTAATACATGGTATTCGATAAAAGGCCTTCATCAATATATGGATTGGTCGTAATATTTTCGAGAATAACAGTATCCATACCTGGCAAAATTCTTTTAAGTGTATAACTTAGGTCAACATCCTCCAACGGATTCCAGTTTAGTTCTATAGCATTAGTAGTTGTCCTCATAATATTTAACAGAGGTGAAGAGAAATCCGGAATGTCTGGAATATTCACCTGTAGGGTATCTGTAAAACTTGAATAACCAAAATCGTTAAATGCTCTTAATCGATAAAAATATCTTGTACCAGCTTGTATGTTATACTCATCTGTAAATGAGCTAATATCTGAATCAAGAAATTCAATTGTTATAAAATCCAAGGTACTGTCAGCACGCTGCAACTGGAATCCATTTTCATCAGTTGAATTATCAAACCATGCCAATTCAATTCTGTCATAACTAATATCAGTAACTCTCAGGTTTGTTGGATTATTTGGCACCCTGATATAAGTGGTGTCAACGTATTCATAGGCTCCTATATCAGGTGCCGTACCTTGAATTGGGGTACCGGAAAAATCATATTCCAATGATACATCAATGCCTTTATCGATTGCGCTAAAAGCCGTATTTTTCAGCTCGTAGAAATGATTGGTATAATCGGAAAAGTGAAGAGACGTATTAATCGTATCAATATCGATGTTATGTGAAGAACTTGCAGCACTTATTAATGATTTAAAGTAATTATTCCTGACAGTTTCTTGATAAGCCTCAGGGAGATTAATACTCCCATCAACAATATTATTATAGATTAGCACATTTTCACCATTAATAGCATAAATGCCACCGACACCTGAGTGTATAATATTGTAATAAATATAAACGTTAATAATTTTCCCTTGAGTTCCATGTAAGTATATATTTCCTAAAGTTGAAAAGTTTGTAATAAGATTTCTTCTTATAGTAAGACCATATCCATTATTCACATCAATTCCATACATGCCATTTTTGATAATACAATCTTCAATTAGAAAATTCTTCATGAGATTGAAATTATCACTACTAGCAACAATTCTTATTCCGTAGACTCCTTCATTGATATAACAATTCCTTATTATACAATATTTTGGTGCATTGGGTGGATCATTAGTAGTTATTTCAATTCCTTGCCTTCCTGGCTTTGTAATTCGCACATCTTCTACAGTTGCATTATCTCCTCTAATTTGAATACCACTATAACCATTCTCATCTCTACATCCAGATATAAGGCAATGTTTAATAGAATGATCTTTACCACAAGTGAAACGAACTCCTGTACCATTAGAATTTAGAAATGAACAATTTGAAATCTTGCAGGGTCCTACACCTATTTTAACGTAGGCATTTCCTGGATCAGCGATGGTATCAATTTCACAATTAATAATTTCTGATGGTCGGTATGCTATTGAATCATCATAGGTAGCTGTGTTGTTGACTACTACGGCTTCAGTATAGGATTGCGCATTATTATGCATATCACAGTTAAACAAACCGAAAAAACCCGAAATTCGTTGGAGTTTAAAAGCATAGTATTTATAGTTTCTGATTTTTAAGCTATAAAAATAAACATACTCTGATCTATAAGTGTAGCCATCTTCGTAAGAGCCGAGAAAAAAACAACTTGAAATACCTTGTCCATTAAATGTGGGCTTATTTCCACTACCAAAAGCACTAAAAATCGTTGGATTAGTTTCAGTAGCTAAATGATTAGTAATGGCTATTCCAGTTTGATTAAAAATGTTTCCCCTACATATAAAATAGCCAAAACCAGGAGAAAGATCGATGTTATCGATATCATTATATGGTTGGGAGCGAGTCCCTGCTTCTGAACCAGAATAATTATAATCAATAAATATACAATAAGAATTTTCCTTTACTCTAATTTGAGCTGTATCTAATTCAAATCCTACCTCTGAGTCTGTTGTCCGGATTATTAGATGAATAAGAGTATCCTGATGCACTATTTTACCATTAATCTGGCTAGCATCGACGACTGTTATTAATCCTGTATTGGCGTTAATAGAAAAGGCATTTCTGAAATTTTGCTCTATCGAAAAAGTTATTATACCAACATTAATCCAGGTATACGTTTTTTTCCAGTAGTCTACATAATCACCATTCTGCACATTTTCCGGGATGGCATACTTTTGCATTACAGCCAGAACATATGTGCTGTCATATTCGGCAAATAAGGAATGAACGTTTGCCCAGATACACAGAAAAAATAGAAATAATTTAATTTTAGGTATTAAATTATGAAAAATGAGTGAGAACAAGGTTATTAGTTTATTAATTATAC
>CAZBZX010000512.1:0-2995 GCA_964496465.1 uncultured Bacteroidales bacterium | reverse complement strand
TTTAAGGATGTAAAGATAAATCCCCTCTCAACTTTTTCAATTGATGTAGATGCTGCATCTTACAGCAATATACGAAGATTTATCAATTATGGGCAAAAGCCACCAATGGATGCAGTGAGGGTTGAAGAAATGATAAATTATTTCAGTTACGATTATCCTCAACCTAAAGGTGAACATCCTTTTTCAATAAATTATGAAGTGGCAGATTGTCCGTGGAATAAAAATAATAAGCTAATACATATTGGATTACAGGGAAAAGAAATACCAACGGATAATTTACCACCTTCAAATCTTGTTTTTTTAATTGATGTTTCAGGTTCAATGGGCGATCAGAACAAGCTCCCATTATTGAAATCAGCTTTTAAATTACTGGTAAACGAGTTGAGGCCAGATGATAGGGTTGCCATTGTGGTATATGCAGGAGCTTCCGGATTAGTATTACCATCAACAAAAGGAAGCGAAAAAAGTAAGATAATTGACGCCCTTAACAGGTTAAATTCCGGTGGGTCAACAGCAGGTGCTGCAGGGTTGAAATTGGCTTATAAAGTGGCAGAAGAAAATTTTATGGAAGATGGAAATAACAGGATTATTCTGGCTACTGATGGGGATTTTAATGTAGGCCAGTCAAGTAATGCCGAAATGGAAAGATTAATTGAAAAGGAAAGGGAAAAAGGAATTTCAATTTCAGTGATGGGTTTTGGAATGGGCAATTATAAAGACGATAAAATGGAAATTATTGCTGATAAAGGAAATGGAAACTATGCTTATATTGATAATATTCAGGAAGCAGAAAAAGTATTTGTAAATGAATTTGGAGGAACATTATTTACTATTGCCAAAGATGTAAAAATTCAGATTGAGTTTAATCCGGTTAAGGTTAAAGAATATCGTTTAGTAGGATATGAAAACCGTTTATTAAATGAAGAGGATTTTGATAATGATAAAATTGATGCTGGTGAAATAGGATCAGGCCATACGGTTACTGCTTTATATGAATTGGTTCTTTATAACTCAAAAGCAGATGAAAAAGACAGGTTAAAATATCAAACAACAATTATTAACGAAAAGGCCAAAGAAAGCAATGAACTGGCAACAATTAAATTTCGATACAAAGAACCTGACGGTGTTAAAAGTAAATTAATTGAGGAAGTGATAATGGATAATGCAAATACGATTGAAGAAACTTCTGATAATTTCAGGTTTTCAGCAGCAGTTGCCGAGTTTGGTATGCTATTAAGAGATTCGAAATATTTAAGAGATTGTACATTTGATGATATGCTCGAATTAGCTCAAAATTCAAAAGGGAATGATAAAGAAGGATATAGAGGAGAGTTTATACGATTGGTAAAAACAGCTAAAGTATTGAAATAGGATATTGTAAGCAAATGTAATAGAATTATTATGATGAATGTAACCGGGAAATTTTTATTGAAAAATAAATATTCCCGGTTTTTTTTTATTTTAATTATTTTCTAAATAACAATGTTTGTAATATGCCAATATATAGCTATATTTCCAGCATATAATTAATAATTAAACATATGAAAAAGTTATTGTTTTTATTTGTAATTACAGTGGTAATTGTAAATGTTTATGGCCAGCATTTAAAAACTTATAAAGTTAAAGAAATTGTTGACCTTGTTCCAAATCAGGAATTAAAACAGTTTACTCCTGAAAAGAATATTCAGCAATGTAATAACCAAAAATCATTTTTAAATTCCTCTAACCAGTTTTTACTTGATTCAACAAAATCCTATTATTTTTATAGTGAATATGATTCCGTTAATAATGAAAAAATTATTTATTCATACGATGCTAACGGTAATAGAACATTGACATGGAGTTTAAACTGGAATGATTTTGAAAACAAATGGATAAATAATTTTAAGAACGAAGACCAATATGATTTTAATGGTAATGAAACTTTAAATATTAGTTATTATTATGATGAATATTTGAGTGAATGGATACCTTCATATAAATATGAGTATGCTTATAATGGATATGGTAACAGAACGTCATACGCTTCTTTTTATTGGTCAGTTGAATTAAACATTTGGGTAGGCGATTATAAGTATATTACGTATTATGATGTTAATGGTAATTATGCAGGTAGAGAGTATTTTGAATGGTCTGAAGAACTTTCCGACTTTTATATTTATTACAAATACGAATATAATTTAGATAATAATGGAAATATATTATTTCTTAATATTTATACATACAACGATAATTTGGCACAATTGATATTAATCAATAAAACAGAATATTCTTATGTTAATGGAGTTCTAACTGAAACAATATCATCGGAATATTCAGAAATTACTAAACAATTTGAATATACAGAAAAAGACGTAAATAGCTATAATTCAACTAATGAATTAACAGAAAGTACAACATATTATTGGAATTCAGAGATTAACGATTGGGAAAATTCATACAAAAATGAATATAATGTAGATAATAATCCAGATAGTTATATCAGTTATTATTGGGATGGATATAATAACGAATGGATAAAAGATAGTAAATATATATCCATGGTAAATGAAAACACAAATAGTTATGAAAGATATTACTGGAATGAAGAATATGAAGAATGGATTGGAAGTTATAAATATTATTATACTTATAACCAAAATGGTGATATTACTGAAAACATAGAATATAATTGGGATAATAATGTGAAAGATTGGAAAGCAGTTTATAAATATATTAATGTTATTGAAAACGGGAATATTATTGAAAATAGTTATTATAATTGGGATGACTATGAAGATAGCTGGACACTTTCGCAGCAAACAATATTTGAATATAATCTATCAGGTTTCAAGTCTTCTGAAATTATGTATTATGATTTTGGTGAAGGTTTATTACCGGAATATAAAACAACTTATAGATATGATATATTAGGAAATCTGAAAGTGTTGGCTCAATATTATTATGATACATACGATATGCAGTGGACTATAAATTCAAAAAACTATAAATAAAC
>CAZBZX010000511.1:0-3000 GCA_964496465.1 uncultured Bacteroidales bacterium | reverse complement strand
TAATCGCTCAAGATAGCATAGATTATGTATCAGCATTTAAAGATACATTAACAGCATTATCAAACAGAACTGATGATGAGCTCTTTCAGTTACATTGTCAATCAATAATTACAGTAATTGATTCAAAAGATTTGCTGTCATCACAGGAAGAGACATATATAAAGAATGCATATGATGTTTTTAACAATGTCTCAGATACTATTGCAAATTCAAAAAATCTATCAAGTTATATGAACAGGATGCGTCCGTTTATATTTACATGGGAATCCCCAATGGAAACTGAAGCTCCGGTTGTGGTTTGTCATCCTCCCAAGGACTGGGATCCTTCTAAAAAATATCCGGTATATGTTCAACTCCACGGCGGTTGGGATGTTGCTTACAATAATATAAACTATATGAGTTGGTACCTTTCGCAGGAACCCTCAACCACTTATGCTTTTGAAGATGGTTTCTATTTGGCTCCATGGGTTTATAGAACAGGTGACGATGAAGAATCAGGAGTGGCTAATATTTGGGAAGCTATAGATTTTATAAGTAATTATGTTGATATTGATACAACAAAAAGATATATATGTGGCCATTCATCTGGGGGATACGGAGCTATGGTCACAGCTTTGTACGCACCTGAAAAATGGGCAGGCGTAGGAATGCACGCTATGGGTTTTTATTTTTCTGAGCTAGATGAAGATAAATTGAATTTAATACTTGATTTACCCATATATTTTGTTATTGGAACTGAAGATCCTTATGCAGATCAAGTTAAAGAATTATGCTACGATTTTCTTGTTGATGCCGGTCACAGAATGGTAAAATATGTAACTTTTGAAGGGGGACATGAATACAGGCAGGAAGATGTTGAACGAATGTATTTATGGTTAAGAAATCCTGATTCTTTAATTATTGAAGATCCTACTGATATTATAACAACAAATATCTTATTAGAAAATATTACTCTTTATCCAAATCCTTTTCAATCAACAGTTAATATAAATTATTCTCTTTCATCAAAACAACATATTAAATTTGAAATATACAATAGTTATGGCCAGCTAATCGATATTTTGGCTAATGACGATCAGCAGGTGGGAAAAAACACAATTGATTGGACTCCTGGTTACATTCCAAACGGAGTATATTTTATCCGAACAGAAATCGATAATAAGGTAGTAACTAAAAAACTAATTTATTTCAAATAAATGATTTAAGAATACTTATTGAAAAATATTAACAGTGAATAAATTTAAGAGAAAATATTGTGAAAGAATAAAAAGGCTGGTTGTATTTTCAATATTTATACTATGTATTACAAAAACAATTCAAATATGGTCAAGAACCCCGCAAAAACCTGACACGCTTACCAGTACTACTGAATTAGATAATTATTTAAATAAGCTTACAACCAAAGGTAGAATACCAGGTTTCTCTCTTAGTTGTTAAAAACGATAGTGTAATATATAGTAAAGGTTATGGTTCGGCAGATATACCTCGAGAAATACCTGCAACACCAGAGACTGTTTATCATTGGTTTTCTGTTACCAAAATAATAACAGCTATATCTATCATGCAACTCCATGAAAAAGGAAAATTACATATTGAGGATTCAGTAACTAAGTATCTGCCATATTTTAATGTTAAATATCCTTCAGATACAAGTAAAACCATTACCATACGAAATTTGCTTAACCACAGCGCCGGATTACCGGGTGTAGGAATGCAAATTGTAAAATGGGTTCATCACGAAGGAGAACCTCACTGGAACCAGACAGAATTCCTAAAAAAAATATTGCCAGATACTTCAATACTTTGGTTTGAACCCGGAGAAAAAACATCATATACAAATATCGCATATATGGTTTTAGGAGCAATTATTGAAGAAGTTACAAATCAAACATATGAAAATTATGTAAGACAAAATATATTAGATCCTTTAGGAATGAAACATACTGATTTTGTTTACACAAAAGCGATGGAGCCGTTTGAAGCAGGTGGTTCTCATCCTTTATTCAATAAATATACACCTCTTATACCCTTTATGGTAGGATCATACATACGCGAAATTGAAGGAAAATATATCTGGATAAAACGGGTATATAATAACCAGACTCCTCCAAGCGGATTAATTGGTTCTGCAGATGATGCTGCACGTTTTGTCAGAGCCTATTTAAATAAAGGAATACTTGACGGAAAACGAATTCTATCTGAACAATCCATTTCAATGATGACGAATGAATATCACATTAAAAGCTGGGAGAATGCCTATCAGGGAATAGGATGGCAAATTTATGAAAAAGACCATGGAAATATACTTCATCATAGTGGCGGAGGTGTTGGTTATAATTGTGCAATGCAGTTACATCCTCATAAAAATCTGGGATTTGTTTTATTCTCAAACAGCACACTAAATAGTTGTTCGGAGATCATCGAAGTAGTTACTACTTATAACTGGTAATACTGTAATATAGTTTGTTTTATAAACGAACTGTTGACATCTGCATTAATTAAAAATTGTATTGAGCAATATCTTGCAGATTTAGAAGAGTATATAAATAACAACTACGCCCAACATCGCATAAAACCAAGGCAGGGCGCATTATCGGTTTGAAAAGTGAATTGAATTTCATCCCCTTTCCAACACATTACCCAGCACACTCCCTCCCGAAAAAGTTCGGGAGGGAAATAGGGGGTTGTCTGCCGGGAAGGATATAGGGGGTTGAATTACTGTAATGCTTTAGTTGGAGTTAATATTATCATATAATAATAACCACCTGAAAATTTGATTTTATAAAACACTTTTTTAATTTAGCTATTGCTTACATGACATTGGATTAAAAAAGTTAAGGGTAAGCAGTAAAATTATAATATTTAATATGGGATAAAAGATAACAACCATTCATTGGCAACTAGCAATTGTAAAATAGGTAAGGTTTTACCTTATTTATAAACAAGTTGGCAGCAAGGCAACAGAGAATCCACTACTAACTTGAACAATGAATAAAAAAT
>CAZBZX010000510.1:0-3008 GCA_964496465.1 uncultured Bacteroidales bacterium | reverse complement strand
TATTAGCATTAATGACATTGCAATTAAAATTGTTTTAAATTTAGTTGTTTTTTGTACCATAATATTAGTTTTAATGTTAAAATTTATTATTTAAAGTTTAATTCATGAAAATCTATTTGTAATCCGGCAAAAATACGTCTTCCAGGATTTACACCTATAAAGTATTCTATATTGTTATAATTAAAAATATTGTCAATTCCGTAGTTAAATGATAACCAATTGTAAATTTCTTGGTTAACAACAAATTTAAATACCCAATGAGGAGGCATTACTAGATTTTCCGAGTATTCAAGAGTTGCTTCATTGAGTTCATTATAAATTGTTTCCCCTGTATATTTTACATGAAAGCTTGTAATTTGCATTAATTTTTTATGTTGAAATTTATACGATATAACTATTAATCCCGAATTTTTAACTTGCCCCCATATTTGCCTACTTCTAGTTTTATCCCAATTTCGATTTACATTAAATGAGCTTAATAATGAAAATCCAAATGGAAATTTCTTTGATAAATTGAATTCAATTCCATAAGCTTCAGCTTCACTAACGTTAAAGTATTTAAATGAATATATATCAGTTGAATCGTAATTTAAAATAATTGTTTTATCAGTTTGCAGCTCTAAAATCTGATTTTTAATTTTATTATAATAAATATTTGCAGAAAAATTAAATAATTGATTCGTATATTCAGTTGAAAATGAATAATGATATGAATTTTCTGGAACTAATGTGTCATTTCCATAAATAGTCAACCCACTTGTAGGTTGAAATCTCATATACCTCTCTTTTATTAATGGAGTTCTATAACCCATACTAAAATTTCCACGTATTTTAATTTTATTAGATAAGGAGTATAAAATAGAAGTTTGAGGAACTAATTTTGAGCCAAAAATTGTGTTTAGATTTGATCTAAGACCAATTATTGAATTTAATTTTGAACCTATTTTAATATCATTCTGCACAAACAAAGTAAAATCTTTCACATTTTCTATTTCTCCTTCAATTCTTTCGGAAAATAGAGTTTCTGATAAATATTCACTGCCTATTGTAAAGTATTGATTAAAAGGAAGTTTAATATTACCTAGAATTCTTATATGATTTAATATATTATCGTAAGTTTTTTCAATTTCATTTTTATTCTCAAATACATCAAATTCTTGATATTTGTCACTATTCAAAGAAAGCTGGATATTATCTTTATTATTTAATTTATAGTTTAATTTTAAATTACTACCTATATTAAAATACTTACTGTGAATAGGTATTATATCTATTTCAAATCGTTCGCGGCTAAAATAGTTTACTTTTAAAACTGCATCTAATTTATCTGATATATCATACTTAAACTTTTGATTTAAATTCCAAATCAAATTTGGATCGGACTTCAATAAATATGAAGGTTTATTATAGCCAAAACCATATGATTGTGATTGTTTAATCATGGTGGAGGAGCTAAATTTATTAAGTTTAAAACCAGTATATAGGTTATTTTGAAAATCTTGTAGTTCTTGATTTATAGAATTAATTGTAACTGGTGATAAATTAATACCTTCTGGTTTTAGAAATGATAAACCTGAGTAATAACTTACTTCAAAAGGTTCCTTTACATTTTTTGTAATAATATTAATCACACCTCCTATGGCATTTGAGCCATATAATGTTGAAGATGCTCCTTTCAAGACTTCAATTTGTTCAATATTAGAAGTGTTTAACCTTGAATAATCAATATTACCATAATTCTCTCCTGCCATTCTTTCCCCATCAACTAAAAACAAAACATACTTTGCATCTAATCCTGTCATAGTTAAATGATCACCAAATTTTCCTCTAGAAAAATTTATTGATGGAATATAAGATTCAAGAGTTTCACTTATATCTGCCCCCCTTATTTCTTTCATCCTCATTGCTGGGATTAATTGCGTTAAAACAGGTACATCTTTTAAACTCTTTTCTGTTCGTGTAGCAGTTACAACAACATCATTCAAATCGAAAATTGCTTCTTTTAAATGAATGATCAGACTGGTATCCATTTTACATTTTATTTCCCTATTTTCAGTAATAAAACCTGTGTAGCTAAATCGAAGATTTGTTTTTTTATTTTGATGGATATTTACAGCAAATTTACCATCAATATCACTTATTGTTCCGGTTCGGGAACCCACAAGTAATATATTTACGCCAACTATTGGCTGTTTATCCACCTCACTGATAATTTGTCCTGAAACAATAATATTCTGTGATAATAATTTATTCGCATTAATAAACACGAAAATCAAAACAAAAAACTTTAAAAATCTATACATTTCTCAAATCAATTTGATATAATGATTATAATAAATGAGTTTTAATACACTACATAAGTGTAAAAAAAATTTATTATTAAATAATTCAATAGAAATATTAGATTAAAAAGGTGGAGGTTTATTAAAATAATTTAAAAGACAGAAAGAATATTCAATTCCATCCTTAATTTTTATTATATGTTTGAAGTATAAAAAATTCTTATAATGAAATTGAAATATAATATGATTTGCAGTTATTTTATTTAATATATAATTGTAATAATAAAAATATTTCTGTGTATTCTTTTCAAGTTTTAATTTATATACAAGTTCTATCTTCTTTATATTATTTTCATTATCACAGGATTTATCAGTAGTATTAAAGTTATAGATAAGGTAAAAGCAATAAAAAAAAGCAATTACTAAATATGGAGTGAATGTTGAAAATAATCCTGTAAAAAACATACTATTTTTTTATGAGGTTCAAAAGTACATTAATTAATCTTAATAAAAAAAATTCATTAATTCTTTATAAAACAAAAAAATACCAATTACATATAAAGTGCAAATACATTGTTTAATCAAAAATGAGGATTTTTAGTTTGTATTAATGTTTATCAATATTGATATAAATCATTTAAATAAATACAACTAATTTCAAATTTTAATGTATATTAAAAACATATTATAATAGCTGATAGATATAACAAATAGCTATTTGCTGTC
>CAZBZX010000509.1:0-3008 GCA_964496465.1 uncultured Bacteroidales bacterium | reverse complement strand
CCACGAATTGCAACTGATCAGGGCTTTAAAGTTGTATGGAACGCAAATACCAGCCCATATAAAAGACTCTTATGAATCAGTAGTCAATGTCGTTTAGTTTAGCTTAATATGCTTCCCCGCCTGCTAGTCGGGCAGGGATAAACTCAGCATGACAGTCTCTCTGGCTTAGTCGAAGAGTACTGACAAACTGTTCCCTTTTTAAATTTCCGTTAACTAAACGACATTAATTCAGTAATATAAAATTTTTGTTAACGACTGTAAAAATGCCTATCCAGGAAATGACTTAATATTAGGGAAATTAAACTTTATAATACTTAGTTAGGCCCCTCTTTATGATTCATAAATAAAAGGATTTGAAAAAAATTCTTTAAAAAATAAAAAAAATCGGGTAACTTTTTAGCAAAAAATGGGATTAATATACAAACCGTTATACGAAACTTTTACTTAAGTTTTGCCACCTATGTGGAACAGGTTATGTGTAATTATTAATTAAAAATTATCCTATGAAAACTATTAAAACAATTTTCGTGTTATCACTGATAACATTAGTGACCATTTCTTGTAAAAAAGAAAAAAATGAAACAGTTCAAGGCAAAGGCTATCTCAAATTAAATGTTATAAATATGCAAATTAAAGAGGAGCCAATTAAAAAGTTGAAAAGCGCAATTGCTGTTATCGACAATTTTAATGTAACGATCTATAATCTTAGTAACGAAGTGATTTTTCATTACGAAAATGTTATTGATTTACCGGAAAAAATTGAATTAAATGCAGGTGAATACTATGTTGTTTCCAGCTTTGGTAATTACAATGAAGTTGGTTTTGATTTGCCCTATTACTATGGTAGGTCTGATAATTTTACCATAGATGTGGAAGAGACAAAAAGTGTGGATTTACTATGTGAAATAGCTAACTGTGCTGTTTCGATTGAATATTCGGCAACTATACAGAACAGTTTCATTGACTATTACACAATTGTAAGTTCAGCATCAGGCTCGATTAATTATGATTCAAATGAAACAAGAAATGGGTTCTTCCCCCTAGAAAAATTGAATATACAGGCTTTATTCAGTTATGAGTTGATGGATGGAAGTGTTGATCATAAAATACTGGAAGGTTCGATAGAAGAACCAAGAGTTGGGAAGCTATATGAAATAAATCTTGATGCTTCTTTAAATGAAGGGGAACTGGTTTTTAATTTATCTGCAAGTGATGAACTTGAACCGGTATCCCTGGTTCTTTCAGAAAGTTATTCCGATTTATCAGGGGCTCAGTATGGTGATCTTATCATAACTGAAATTATGTATGACCCCATTTCCATGTCGGATACTTACGGAGAGTGGATTGAACTATACAATACCACAACGGATACAATCAATCTTAATAACCTGGTTATTCGAAAATCAACCAGCTTGCATGTGATCAGCGAGGATGTATTTATCTTACCAAATGATTATATGGTACTGGCAAAAACAGATTCGGCAGTTGGTGTAACATGCTATACATATGGGAGCAGTATTTCTTTAAATAATTCGGGAAGTGACCTGGGAATTTATACGTATGGCACAGATGGAAGCAATGGTAATGAAATATGCAGTCTTATTTACGATGATGGCGTTACCTTTCCTGAGGGAGCTGGGGCATCCATTAGTTTGTCGCCAAGCCATCTGAATGTGGAAGATGCGAAAGACGGAGCGAACTGGTGTGTGGGGATTGATGTGTATTCCACAGGGGATTTGGGCTCTCCGGGAGTTGGGAATACAGAGTGTGAGTGAGAAGAGAGTGAGAGGTGAATGGTGAGTCGTGAAATGTGAATCGTTAAATGTGTGTTTAGCGATTGTCATCCTAAGTTAATCGAAGGATGAGTGGTGAGAAGTGAACGGTGAAAGGTGAAAGGTGAAAAGTCTTAAGCCACGTTGTGACGACATGTTGGTTGGCGCGGAGGAAAACCTGGTAGTGTCTGTAAGACCTAACAATTTTTGAGTGAAGGAAAGGGGAGAAGTAAGAGGTGAGTTGTGAATCGTGAGAGGTGAAAGGAAAGAGCGAGTGTGAGAATGAAGAGTGAGGAGTGAACAGTGAACAGTTTAAAGCCACGTAGTGGCGAAATATTGGTAGAAATATATGAAAATACCAAGGGAAAGTGCCGTAGGTACGGCATAAGATGAGTGAGTTGTGAATGGTGAGGAGTGAAAAGTGAAAAGTGAAGAGTGAGTGTGTGAGAGGTGAGTCGTGAATCGTAAATTGTTTGTGATGTCGATTGTCACACTGAGTTAATCGAAGTGTAAGGGTGAAGAGTGAGTGGTGAGTAGTGAAGAGTGTAAAGGATTACGTCATTGCGAAGAATGAAATGATGAAGCAATCTGCAAGTTAGTGAAAAAGATCCCCTTTTCGATGCGTTCCTAGCAATGGCTTTAGGATAAAGACAACCTCGTAATTACGATATAAAAAAACCCGGAGTATTTTACTTCCGGGTTTTTCTTTTAATATCAAATTATGTTTATTCTCTATAATTTATTATAGCTTCCAGGCAGCGTTGGGCGGTATTTCCATCCCAAAGTTCCGGACGGTGAGGTTTGCAGTAGTCTTTTAATGTAATTAAATATTCTTCTCGAATTCGTTCAATATTATTCCCTACTAAAACAGACGCTCCTCCATGTTCTTTTAAAGTAATTGGCCTTTCGGTATTCCAGCGCAGGGTTAAACAAGGTGTGCCAAGCACAGTGCATTCTTCCTGTAATCCACCACTATCTGTAAGCATAACGGTGGCATCCATGTTTAAACGCAACATATCATGATAGCCTAATGGATGCAATAAAATAATGTCCTTATTTTGTAATAAATCATTCCATAAGTTAAAAAGTTCGAGCTGTTTTTTTGCACGAGGATGAACTGTCCATATTAACTTCATGTCCTTTGACACATGATCCTGTAAAAACTTCACCAACGGTATAAGCACTTCCTCATGATCAACATTTGAAGGACGATGCAGGGTCATGAGCGCATACCTG